>CAZQDI010000036.1:0-14361 GCA_964591785.1 uncultured Roseivirgaceae bacterium | reverse complement strand
CTCCAACTAGTATGCATAAATGGATCTGCTCCAGGTCACGTAATCTATTAAATCTAATACTATGAATCAGGTAAAATTGAAGTGGTGGTGGTATATAATGCCAGCTTACTTAACCGTTTGGACACTTATTTTTAGCTTTTGGAACCTCTTAGATGGAGAGGGAATGATGGAGTCATTTGGAATTGACACCGGAGGGGCAAGCCAATTCATTATGTTAAACTCTGCATCCAGGTATTTAGCTATTGCTGTTGGGATGGTTGTGGGGATTTGGTTCTATCGAACCTATCATTCGATAATGCTGGCGCTAATAGTTCGGCTCTCTATGGATTTACTGGACCTATATTCAGGAATAGAAGCTGAAATTATTTTGGACATCCTTGGCGTCCTCCAATCATTATTCATGTTTATTATTCCAAACCTTCTCACCATGCTGCTGCTAATTAAGCACAGTAAGAATTCCCTCCATAAGCAGGATTAAGTCCATTTATTCCCACAATGTTCCCTAACTTAAACTCATGAAGGCATTTGTTATAACCAATCCTGGAGGTCCAGAAGCCTTAGAGCTGCGAAAAGTTCCTGATCCAGTCGCGGTGAAAGGACAAGTCAAGATACGAATCAAGGCTTTTGGACTCAACAGAGCTGAAGCGATCACTCGAATGGGTGGTTCCGGAAAGGCAGTCGAATTTCCTCGAATTATTGGGATCGAGTGTGTTGGTGAGGTGTTGGACTGCCCCGGAGGGGAACTACCCCTTGGCCGGAAGGTATGTGCAGCTATGGGTGAAATGGGCAGAGCCTATGATGGTTCCTATGCTGAACAAACTGTAGTGCCAGTATCTAATGTTTTTCCAATAGATACAAATCTGGACTGGGTAACATTTGGAGCCATTCCGGAAACATACTTTACTGCCTGGGGATGCTGTTTTCATTCACTTAAATTGGATCAGTTTGAAAAGCCTAACGTTTTGGTTAGGCCGGGTGCATCAGCTCTGGCCATAGCGATCACACAGATTGTTAACCACATGGGTGGTCAAGTAATAGGAGTTACTAGAAGTCCGCATAAAGTGCAGAAGATGCTAGGCTCTGGAATGAAAAAAGTACTCATAGCCTCTGGATCTGTACATGACGAGGTCATTTCCGAATGGCCACAGGGAGCCGACGCCATCGTGGATACAATCGTTAGCAAAACGACCCTTGAAGATGACTTCAAGATCAGAAACGAAAAAGCACATCTATGCTTGGCAGGTTCACTTACGGAAAGCTATGATCGCAGTAACTCTGGGAGCTTTGCAAAAGCCATGTCAAGGCCTCGAGTAGGGTTCTATGACAGTGGCACCATCTCCGTGGAGAATGATGGTGCAAAAATTCAAGAAATTGTGAGAAGAGTAGAACAAGGAATCTACAACCCTCACATTGATTCTGTCTTTCCTTTTGAAGAGTTAAAAGTTGCTCACGAAAAAATGGACAAAAATGAGTTTAGCGGGAAAGTTGTCATTGAAGTGAAATAAAAAGGAATGAAGGATAAAGAGATTGTTAAAAGTGGAGAAGGTCAGAACTTCCCGTTTGGTCAGGATCATTGTTACATAAAGCTAGCATCGTTTCATACCCATGGAGAACTTTGCTTTGTTGAAGACACACTAAAACCAGGATTTTACCTACCCAGACACCATCATAAGAAGATGCTAGAAGTATTTTATATCCTGGAAGGCGAGGTTGAATACACATTTGATGATGAAGTCTATGTGGCCAAGTCAGGTGACACAATTACAATTCCTCCAAATACCTGGCATGCTGCTAGGTGCGAAAAGGGTGGTAAAATGCTCTCCATATTTAAAAATGGACGATTCGATGAATACCTTCAACGGCTGTCGGATCTTACGGATGATCAATTCTCTGATAAAGCCTTAATGGATACGATTGCAGAAGAGTTTGACATCTATGAATAACGCATTGCGGCTGCCCCAGGTACCCATTCAAATTCATCTTAATTGCGAATAGTTACACTTGCCGTGTTCAACATGTGATCGAAAGAGTTGCTTCCAGAATATAATTCTTTGATTTAAGCACTTATCTTAGGAATAGAAACCTATCACCCTTTGAATAAGCCTGCTTACTTAGACGAAAAGTTTAATAGAAATGTACTCACAGTAGTCTGTCTCGTTGGACTGTTACGTATCATTTTGGAGCTTGAACGAAACACCCCTCAGTCGGGAATAATAGACTTTTATCTCGACCTAAGCTACGGAATATTGTTTTTAATCACTTTAACGGCAATTGCCCTAAAGTATTCCTACAAATTTATCTGCCTTTCCTTCTATATCCCACTGGTGATTCTATTGTGTCTGACTCTGATTGATAGGAAAGGTCTTGCGAGCTCCATTGAAAACAATATCCACATTGGTTTGATTGTGATTTCTTTAACAATGAGAGGGCCAGACGCACGCAAGTTCTCCGCGCTTCTTATTCTTGGTACTGCCATATCACTAGTCATAGTCGAGTTTCAATATGGATTCTTAGAAGACTACTCAGGTTATTCCAAATCCAATTTCAATTTCGTTTTCATGGGTATTGGTACCGTCTTTGTCATCTATTATGCTAAAAGAGTATTCGAGAGAAATAAGGTCAGTCTGTCTGAAATTGAATCTTACCTAGCAGAAAATCAGAAAGATCTGGATAGATCGAATGCTCAACTGGAAGTCCAGACAACAGAGTTAGAAGACCTAAATAGGGAATTGGAGGTAAAGGTAGAGGTTCGAAAAGCTGTTTTGAACAATCAAAAGCTGGCCATGCAAGATTATCTGAAGGTTACTCTGGAAGAGCTGAGTAAGGAACACTCAAGTTTCCAAAATTCGATCCATAAAACACTTGACACAGGGGATGAAATCTCAAAAATGATCATGACATCAACAAATCGGCTAAATGCTGAGATCGACTCTTTAATGAAAAAACTAAAAAGCGATCAATGAAAAATATGCTACGAGAGATATTCGCTGATCGATCTGTAGAGGAAATCATATTTTCAATCATTCTCCTCTTGGGGATCCCTTACTTTACCGTCAATGAAATCATTGATCTACTGACAAACCAAAGTTTGATTGTCTTCACAATCAATGTCTTTCTACTCATTACAATTGTGTATCTCTTGAGGCTAAGCCTCAAGAAGAAACTTACTGGGAAACATATCTTTGGCTTCAGTCTGATTCTAGTGATTGCCTTTACCTTGTTTTGGCCTTCCTCCACCGGCCTAAGTGGTCCAGGAGCCTATGTATTTCAATCTCTTTTGGTCGTCCTGCTATTAATAAATTCCGGAAAGTCCAGAGCCTTTTTTGCAATCTATCTTTTGACTATGATCCTGATTGCCGGGTTTTATGATATCCAGTACAAGGGCAAAATTGTCTATACCAATCAGCTAATTTCTTTTATACTCAATACGGTTGCGATCGCCTTCGTAATGAACGTTTTTAAGACTGCGTTGGAAAGAGAGCGTAAGCAGATGGTCAAGCGGATCAACCAACTGGAAAATATGAATGAAAAGCTTACTTCGCACCAGACATCTCTTGAAAAAAATCACATGGAAATCTCAAGGATCCAAACCCAACTTCAGGAGATCATTGCTGAGCGAACGGAGGAAATCGAGAGAGAAAATCAGCGGATGATTGAATATGCTTTTATCAATGCTCATTTGGTCAGAGCGCCTCTGGCGAATCTATTAGGCCTCATTGAACTCAAGAGCGAAGAAAACAATAACTTTCAGGGGATGAAAGAGAAAGCAGAGAAGCTTGATAGCGTCGTTAGAAAAATTGGTGGGATACTTTCTATCACAAAAAACGAAAAGACCGTAGCTAGAAGTAAACTGTAATTACCAAATTTCTGCATCCCCCATTATCTCTGTGCTCTCCTAGGTAAATACCTTGCCAAGTTCCCAAATTAAGGTATCCATCTGTGATGGGAATCATCACTGAACTTCCAAGAGTACTTGATTTCAAATGAGCTGGCATATCGTCGGAGCCTTCGTAGGTATGTTTGTAAAAGGATGCATTCTCGGGGACGGTTACATTAAAGTGACTCTCAAAGTCAATTCGTACGGTAGGATCAGCATTTTCGTTGATTGTGAGGCTGGCAGAAGTGTGTTTGATAAAAACATGGAGCAGTCCTGCTTCAACCCTACTTATGTCAACCATACCCATAATCTGGTTAGTAATTAGGTGAAAACCTCTGGAATATGCTGGAAGTGTAATGTTAATTTGTTGAATCATAGCAGTAAATGTATCGTTATATTTCCAGCAATTTTGAAGCATGATCATCAAGGACCACACTCAGCTAAGCGATGAAGACTACGAAAGGCAATTTGAGCGTTTCACATTCAAACCCAGGTTATTTACTCATCAAGCACACCTAAGGTTGGCTTACATACACATAAAAAAATATGGAGTTGAAAAAGCCGAGGAAAATATGGTGAACCAAATCAAAGCGTTTGCTGACTACTATGGGGCAAGCGATAAATTCAACAAAACCGTGACCGTTGCAGCTGTGAAAACAATGAATCACTTTATTGAAAAATCTGGATCAAATGATTTCTTCGACCTATTGGAGGAGTTTCCAAGACTGTCCACCAATTTCAAAGATCTACTTAAAAAACACTATAGTTTCAACGTTTTTAGTGACCCTAAGGCAAAAGAAGAGTTTATTCTTCCTGACCTACTGTCGTTTGGCTAATAGAAACAGCATTCAGTTGTAAGAAATAACTCTAGCCACATTCGCATTTGATAGATCATCTTAGGCATGAACGAAAGAATCATCTCTTCACTGGATGAAGTTCATGAAAGAAAATATCGTAATTGGGCACATCAAATTCTAGCCCTTTTACCTTATTGTTATTGTCCTTTACAAAGGCGAGCGTTCCAAAGTCAAACCACGCATGTTCTTCTTCCCATATGATTTCATAGGTATCATAATGCCAATGGGTCAAGGTAGCATTCAGTGCCGGAGCATCTTCAAAACCAATGAGAAGTTTTCCTGACTCTTCGCGAACAGTTATCTCGCCATACATGGCATCATAATAGGTTCCAACAATTGAAGAACGATCTAAGCTTGGAGCGGTACCTTGAATTCTTGCACTCACTCGCTCCTCAATATCATCTTTATGACCAGTATTAGATCTCGCTCTCTCCAGGTACTCACCAGACCAATCTCTCATATCTTTCCCCAAGTATTGATTAATAATGTAAGTTGCCAAGGGAGATGAAATGCCTTCCATACTGTTCGTTAATACGACAACACCTAGTTTGATATCTGGAACCATAACCACCCTTGAATACATACCATCATAGCCACCTCCATGACTTACAACCAGGTTTCCGTAATAATCCATTAGACCCCAACCTAAACCATACCCACTAAAATGACGTCCCGGCAAGGCTTCTTTTGAGCCTTCGCTTAATTTATAGCTGACATGTGGTGTCCACAATAGGTTTTGCTGCTCTTTTTCTAAATATCTTCGACCTCCCCATTCTCCTTCATTAAGATTCATCATCATCCATTTGCTCATATCACTTACTGAGGATATTATCCCACCTGCTGCGCTGGAATTATCCCAATTAGCCCATACGGAGGGAACCGTACCACGATCTAGGGTTGGTTTGTGTGGTGTTGCGGCATTTTCATTAAGGTCTTTTACACTAATAACCGTATTCCTCATTAGTAGCGGGTCAAGGAAATTTGCCTTTACAAATTCTTCCCAGGGGTCCCCGGTCACTACTCTTATCACCTCACCTGCAGTAATAAACATTAAGTTGGAGTAACCATATCCATCTCTGAATTCAAAGGCTTGTGGTACACTGCCTGCCCTCTTAATAATCTCCTCAGCCGATTTGTCAGATTTATACCAGATCACATCCCCACTAAAAGTGCCTAGTCCCACTCGATGACATAACAAATCTTCAATGGTCACCATTGAAGAGATCCTTTCATCACCATATAACAAAAAATAAGGTAGGTAATCTTGTACTTTGTCCTTCCATGCTATTTTCCCATCTTCCACGAGTCTTGAAAGACACGAAGCCACAAAAGCCTTGGAGTTTGATGCGATCGCAAACTGCGTATTTTCATCAACTTTATCTTGCTTACCTAACTCTTTCACTCCATACCCTTGACTTAGCACTACTTCACCATCTTTCACAATTGCGACAGCCATTCCGGGTACATTCCAATCCATTCTAGCTTTTTCGATGTACTTGTCAATCGCTTTTGTGTTAACCTGTGCATAGCTGGAGTATAAAAACAAAAAAAGGATTGATATAAGAATTGATTTGTGAATTCTATAAGCCATACACTTATTTTGAATTGTTTTTTTCATCTTGAATTTCACTTAGAAGTAATTCCTTATTTATGGGTTTTGCGATGTACTTATCGAATCCTGCGTCAAGAAATTTTTCTTTGTCTCCCGGAAGAGAATAGCAGGTAACTGCGTAAATAGGCACTGATTTATAATCTTCATTTGCTTTCAGCAGTTTCATCACCTCGGTGCCAGTCATCTGTCCATCTCCCAGGTTTATGTCCATTAAAACCAGATCAAATTTACCATTTTCAGTGACTGAAAGTGCCTCCTCTGCATTTTCAGCAAAGTCAGTAGTGTAGTCAAAATCAAGGCCTCGCAGCATCAGATCCAAGACCTTTGCATTGATGTCATTATCTTCAACAATAAGAATCTTCATTGATGCAAATCGGTATCTGTTATTGCTGGTAATCTAATACTAAATTCCGAACCTTCTCCCAGTACACTGGTAACTTCTATAGATCCCCCCATCAGTTGGATGATTTTTTTTGAAATAGAAAGACCTATCCCTGAGCCTTCATATTTCATATTCATGCCAATATTTGCAATTTCAAAATTTTCAAAGATCCGATCGAAGTCTTTTTCGGCAATTCCCACTCCTGTGTCAATCACCCTTATTTGCCCCCACTCCTGTTCATCCACATGGCAGACAATTTTTACAGACCCTTCATTCGTATACTTCAAAGCATTGTTTACAACCGCACTTAATGCAGCAATCATCATTTCATGATCAATTAGGATGATGCCCTCCACTTCACTTTCCTTTACCACAAAGGTCAAATTTTTCATATTGGCCTGGTGGTGGTACATTTCGAAGCACGTCTGAGCCAATTGATTTAACGAATGCTGCTTGAGTTTCATTCTCAATCTCATTGCATCCAAGTCACTTAGAGTGATTAAATCGTTCAATACGTTAAGCAACCGTTTTTCGCTTAGTTTCTGCATCCTTAGCATTTCAACAGATTCTTGATCTAGCTCTTTTTCCAATAAGAGTTCAGAAACGCCCATAATTCCATTTAATGGAGTTCGCATTTCATGGCTCATGTTTGAGAGAATACCTGATTTTAACCTACTAAGTGCTTGCGCATGATTTCGGGATTCCAATAAGGAGATTTCTGCTTTTTTCCGGTCAGTAATATCCATTAGGTTTGTTAGTACCTGTATGACCTCTCCATCTTTGTTTTTAATGGGTTGGTACATCACATCAAGCCATTGCATGGACCCTTCCAAGAGTGGTCGTTCTACTTCTTTGCGGATATGTTGACCCTGCATTGCTTTTCGGAACTCAGTAGTGAAACTTTCTTTAAATATGTCAGGCATTACGTCCACGTACTTAATTTCATTCTCCATAGGATCTGAATCATAATCATGTTTTATGATTGCCAGTGTTTGTTGATCAGCCATAAGAATAACTCCATCTTGATCTAAAAGCATGCTGTAGATAAATCCATTATCAACCATAGCTTCCAGACACTTTTTTATTCTTTCCTTCTCATTTTCCAGAAGAACTCTTTCATGCACGTTAATGAGGTTCCCTACCATTCGAACCACCCTACCAGATTCGTCTTTTTTACACCAGCCATGAACCTCATAATACTGATAGCCATCCTCTCTATGCTTGACTCGGTAATAGTTGTAGTAGTGATCTACCGAGGCTTTTAACTGTTTTATGTACCTTCTAGTGGCGTTTTCAATATCGTCGGGATGAATGAGTTTTCTAAACTCTTCCTCCGGTAATACCTTTTCATCAGACAAGCCAATCATTTTCTTGAAATCAGGACTATACAATACGGTGTTTGCAATGAGATCGTGATCAAATAAGCCTGACTTTATGCCCTTCAGTGCCAGTTTCCTTGTTTCTGACTCTCTTTTTATCTTCTCTACGTTCTTATGCAACCTGGTCCTGTCAGCAGTAACTCCATTGATATAGATAATCTTGTCATCTTGGATAACGGGTTTGGCAATGGTTCTAATCCACTTCTCTTTTCCAGTGACTGTCCTGATCATACCCGAAAAATCATACTCTTCATGCTTCTCGTAGAGATTCTTAACCAGCTCGTTAATTTGCTCCTTATATCCAGGTAAGTAAAAGTCGAGTGCGATTTGTGCATTGACTTCACTTCCCAATGGTAGCTCGTGGATGTTGTAAACCTCATTAGACCAGTAGCTATGGTCTCGTATTGGATCATAGTGCCAACCTCCCGTCTTAGTAAGTTTTGACATTTCCACTAAGGAAATGTGTTCCCGATTGTGATCTGTAACGTCAAAACCAACTACATAAATCTGGTCCGCAGAGAAAGTCAGGTCAAACTGAAAGTAAAAGGTGTGATAGGTCTTATCGACCATTGTGATGATCTTATGACTCACCTGCCCCTCTTGGATCGCCTGATTGATAAGAATTTCTAATTCGCCTACCTCGATCTCATGGACTAAATCATAGATAGAAGAACCAATGATTTCCTTGTGATTCCTTCCAAATTTGGCGGACCACCGATCATTAATCTTTGAAAAGATTCCCTCCCTGTCAAGGATAGCCATGAAAACTTCGGTTCCTCTTGCAAAATTTTCCAGCTCTTCAATAGAAAACTCCATGAATTAGGTGATTTATGGCGAGTATTGGACAATATGATTCTACCAAGTAGAACTCTTCGTATGAAAAACAGCCTTCATCACATCTTTCTGACTTATCTGCCCCAATAGTTTTCCATTCTTAACCACGGGAAAACGTCTAAACCTCATCTGTAGAAACATTCTAGCAACCTCAAAAATATTGAGTTCAGGGTCTACTGTGACAACATTTCTTGCCATGTGTTCCTCCGCAGTACCACTGTAGATTGGCATATTATCATACTTACCTTTTACCACTTCTTTTAGGCAATCTCCTTCCGAAACAATCCCGACTAATTCACCCTCATCATTCACCACAGGCCCTCCAGAAATTTTATGCTTCATCAGCTCTTTAGCCACTTCTCCCATTGGTTGGTCTGGCCTAAATGTTACCAGCTTTCGAGCCATGTAATCTTCCACTTTAACAGATTGTGATTCTTCTATTTTTGGAGCCTCGGCCCCCTTGTAACTCATTACCATGGTTGTCTCATTTAAGATTGCCCTAAGAAGATAACCAAAATTCAGATGGAAGACAAAAAATTGAATCGCAATTAACTAGAATGGTCAGAAACAATTACCCAATCATTTCCCAATCTTCGGAATATAAGTGAAAAATGGCCTGATGGACTATCCGACTTTCTTGCAAGACTCCATTTCCCAATAACGCTCCAGAAGTCGTTGCTTAGTGGCTCCATAATTAGAATATCAAATGAGAGCACACCCATCTTTTCTTTGGTGGGGTATCTCGATATGTAGTTATCCAAAGTCTCTTTCCAGCCGTAGGTAATCCCTTTGCTGCCAATAAAAACCAATTGGTCAGACTTCCAGTAGGAATCCATGAAGCACTCCAAGTCGCCATTATTCCAACAATTCTGTTGTTCATCCAGCACCTTTCTGATTGCTAGTTCATCAGTATCCTGTGAGAAAAGTGCAAGGGGTAGGAGAAGAACCAATGATATCAAGCTTCTCACTTCCTAAGATAGGTTTGAATTCGCGTCTTAAGGGTAGCCTTGTCCGTCGTAATATGAGGGTCACTGTAGATTTTAAGCATTAATTCCCGCAAAACACTTTCATCGTAACCTAGCCTGCTTGCCATTTTAGCACAAAAATGGATCTCTTCCTTGTAGATTCTGCCATCAATTTTCATGAGTTGCACGATATTGTACAAATAGTCATACCTGGTATCGTCATCCAACGATTCCAGTCCGTCAATGATAGAGGGATCCTCAAAGGCATCACTGATCTCTTCATTTGACATGCCATTTGCTTTTCCGATTTGTTTGATTAAATCGATTTCTTCCTGAACGACAACGCCATCGATTCGAGCGAGCTGCACAAGCATATTCAAATGGGAACGGACGATATTTGAGAATTGATTTGCGATTGCTTTTCTGTTAAGTCATTAAACTACTTTGCAAAAGTATTGTTGTATTCAACAATGTCAAACATTAAATAAGTTACTTCATTTTCAATTATTTATGAATTTTTTAGCTCATTTATTAGTAAGCATCAACGATGAGCAAATCATGGTTGGAAATTTTATTGGGGATTTTGTAAAAGGTTCTCAGATTGAACAATATGTAGCTCCGATCCAAAAAGGTATCAGACTACATCGAGCTATCGATGCCTTCACAGATCAGCACCTGGTGGTGTTGGAAAGCAAAAAACGACTAAGGTCAGAATTTGGACATTATTCACCTGTTATTGTCGATGTATTTTATGACCACTTTGTAGCAAGAGATTGGGCTGAGTATTCCTCTGAATCTTTACTGGAATTCACGAATAGGTTTTACAATGTGATGGAAAAGTACGATCAGATTGTCCCAAGAGCTGTCAATGGTATGCTTCATCATATGAGGATCGATAACTGGCTATACAATTACCAATACCTTGAAGGAATCGATCAAGCGTTGACAGGAATGTCAAAAAGAACTAAGTTTCAGTCTAATATGGAATTTGCGACAGCTTCACTCAGAGAACATTACACCGAATTTGAAAGTGAGTTTCGAACATTTTTCCCCGATTTGCAGGCATTCGCAAATAATTTTGAAAAATGAAGGACTTTATTCTAGTTGGTCTCGGAGGGTTTGTTGGAACCATTTGCCGATATGGAATTGCACTTGCATCATCAAAAATCTTTGAAAGCAAATTTTATTTGGGGACCATCTCCGTAAATCTGACTGGAAGCCTACTAATTGGAATTCTTTATGCATTACTTTCTAGACAGCAAAGTCAGCTGAATACATTTCTTGTGGCAGGGTTTTGTGGAGGATTTACCACCTTCTCGACCTTTTCCCTTGACAGTTTAAAACTTTTAAAACAGAATCAGTATATAGAATTCTTTTCCTATGCTTCAATTTCCATGATTGGAGGACTGATTCTCTGTTTTCTGGGATATAATTTATTTAGCAAAGCATAATCTTTATCTTGGGTAATCCGTTACTTTGGTAACCAACTCACTCATGATCAACTATTATCATGTACTCGGCCTTTCTGAAAATGCCACTCCGGAAGAAATCAAAGCTGCTTTCAAAAAGTTGGCCGTAAAGTATCACCCAGACAAGCACCCTGACAGGGGAGACATGGAAGAGAAGTTCAAGGAAGTGAACCAGGCTCACCAAATTCTTTCCGACCCTTACGAGAAAGCACGGTTTGACTTAAAATTGAAATATCAGCAATTTTCAGATAGTCATTTCGAACATCCCAAAAACACCTATCAGCACCAAAGACACTACCAAAGACCACGATACTATCAAAAGATTGATCATAAGCAGAATGCAATTGCCACCGCTTACGCTTTTGGTATTACATTTTTGATTGCTGCCGTCGTTATGGGTAGTGTTTGGGCCAAAAGATCGTATGATGACAAGCAGTATCAAAAAGTGCTCAACGAAAGAAGGGCCACCTTTGATCAGGCCAAGGAAGCATTTGACTCCGGGAATTATATCGATGCCTATGAAGTCATGACTCAGTTCAAGTTTTTTAGCAGAGAAGAGTCTGATATGAAAAAATTCAAACGAACAATGGTTGAACAGATCATTGAAAAAGGAGACAATAGTTTACTGAAAAAGGACTATGCTTCAGCAATCGCCTTGTACAAGCTTGTTTTCGATCTTAAACCCGAGCTTCCGTGGTTTCATGTACAAAAGAGCCTTGCAATGGCTTACAAGCATTCAGGGCAAGTTGATGAAGCCATCGCTATCTTAAAAAGTTTCCTTGTGGAAGATTTCGAAGTGGTTGCCTCACTGGTAGAACTGGCGGAGATTAATCGGGATTACTTGAACAATTCAGATGAAGCAATGGAGAATTTTCAACTTGCTCATCGCCTTGCCGTCAAACGATATAAGCGCTTTTATGGAGAAGCCTACCCGATTCTAATCAAGGAAGAGTATTTACCAAAATCACACTACCAGCTTTATAATGGTCTTGCAGATATGTACTTGAGAATGGATGATCCAGAGATGGCAATTAAAGCTGCTGAGTGGAATAAGTATGTTTGGCCAGATAGTATTCCTGCCTATAAAACAACTGCTGAGTCTTACTTAGCTCTGGGAGACCAAACAAAGGCATGTCTGGAATACCAAAATGCAATAGAAAGAGGGTGGACAGGAGACCCAAAAACAGTTTGCAACTGATGGCAGGTTATTCAAAAAACCCACTTTGGAAAAAACTAGGGATCAAAGATTTCTATGTCTGTCACCTTTTTTCTTCACCTGAAAATTACTTTGATCTCTTGGAGGAAACTCCTAAAAATACTACTTGGGATGACACTCTGATCAATACTCCTTATGATTTCATCCATGTGTTTCTCACACAAATGGATGATTTGGAAAACAGGTGGGATTCCTGGAAGAGTTCGCTGAAAAAAGATGGATCATTGTGGATTTCCTGGCCGAAAGGGACTTCAGGGATAGAAACAGACTTGAACGGGAATCTTGTAAGGGAATTTGGTTTGAAGGGAGGCTTGGTGGACGTAAAAGTGTGCGCAATTGATGCAGACTGGTCAGGGCTGAAGTTTATGTATCGGAAAAAAGATCGCTAAAATCCTCCTCTGAGCTAAATCGTATCTTACATCGTTGCTCTCTCAGTAAATTCATATCCTCCTCAGGAATAAATTCTTCGTGTTGCTTTTGGAGTTTCGCATTTGCTTCCCTCTTGATCTTCATTCTTTTTATTGACTCAACAAAAAGTCTCATTTCCTTCATATCAGACAATACTAGCTCAGGAACCTGTACTAAGTCTCCATCTTCACCTTTTGCCACCATAGTGAAGTAGCTATTATTGGTATGCTTAACATAATTGTTCTTGACATTCTCCGAGGTCACTCTGATTCCTACCACTAATGAAGTGTTGCCAACATAGTGAACCGCTGCATCTAAATGAACCAATTCTCCAACCTCAATAGGTTGAAGAAACTCTACTCCATCGACAGTGACTGTCACACAATAGGCCCCGGCATGTTTGCTAGCACAAGCATATGCCACCTTATCCATTAAGGATAAAACCATACCTCCATGGACCTTGCCTCCAAAATTTGCATAGGAGGGGATCATCAACTCGGTAAGTCTAGTTCTTGAAAACGCAACAGTTCTAGGTTCCATATTTTTCGGGTTAGCCTACAAAATCTCCAGTTTGCTTACTGCACTTTCGGATACGGTTTTTCAAGGTCAGCTTCCAAACAGGGGACCTTCGAAAGAAAAGTTTTGTCTTGAGCCACAGATTATTTATCACTTTTCCGACAGTGGATTTACTCTCAAGTCCATTCTGAGGTTCAACGATATACTCAAAGCCCATTCGGTGAGTCTCCTGAGTAGCACATGCATTCCCGTAAAGAATGCCATCTGCAGAGGAAACGTACATCAACGAGATTTTCTTCCTCTTCGGACGATTTGACGCTTTATTGGCATCTTTCTTTGCCTCCAAATTTTCCGTTGGAAGAAAGTCACTTACTGACTTTTCCTTTTTCTGCCCCGAAGCACAGATACAAAGTGCAGCCATCAATAATAACAAAGCGAATCTCATAGGTGACCAAAGTAATAGAATTTTTGAACAACGATTGTTGATGGAAAGGCGAATAAATAACTTGCGCTCCCAAATGAGATAACTTTGAAATTTTTAATTTCCTTCTTCTTACGAAAAATCCCGCGCAAGTATCTTCAGGTTTTCAGTCATATTGCACTGAGGTTGGTGTCAGTTTTTTACATCGGGAGCCAAGTTGAATGTCCTGTATGTGGATCAAGTTTTAGGAAATTTCTACCTTATGGCAGGCTCAAATCAAGAAGCAATGCGCTTTGTCCTCACTGCCTATCGCTCGAAAGACACCGAGCTATCTGGCTCTATTTCAAGGAGAAGACGGATTTTTTTGAAGCAGATGCAAAAATGCTAAAGATCGATTCAGAGTTGTGGTTTAGAGATCGCTTGGC
>CAZQDI010000035.1:0-28940 GCA_964591785.1 uncultured Roseivirgaceae bacterium | reverse complement strand
AAGAAAAGACGGCAAAAAATTGAAAACCTACCCCAGGGATATTGATACCAATTTAGGTTTTGACCAAATCAAAGAACTACTAGCTGGTTTTTGTCAAAGCCAAAAAGGTGCGGAAATGGCTTCAAGGGTTAAGCCTTCTGATCGGTATGAGTTGGTGATCAGGTGGTTGGATCAAGTTCGTGAAATGACTAGTTTGAAGTCGGAGGTAGATGGGAAAGTTGTTTTTGAATTTTCAGACTTTGAAGAATACCTTCTGAAAATTAAGGTTCCTGGAACATTTTTGGACCCTGCTGATTTTCACAACCTGAAGAAAGGGATCCGGACGGTTACTTCTTGGGTTATTTTTTTTAGCGAAAACCCGGATAGTTACGAACAATTAGCTGGACTGTCGAACGGTATCTCGCTTGATTTCGGGCTAATTGATGCGATAGATCGCACCATAGATGAGCGTGGAACAGTTCGCGATAATGCCTCTAAGGAGCTTTTGGAAATAAGAAGTCGAATTTCCAAAAGTGAACGAGCAGTACGGTCAGCGCTGCAGAAGGTATTAAAAAAGGCGATTTCCGATGAGCTTACGGACGAAGGTAGTTCTTTGACGGTCAGAGATGGTAGGCTGGTAATCCCTGTTAAGGCCGAGCACAAGAAACGCATATCGGGTTTTGTCCATGACGAATCTGCCACCGGACAAACGGTGTTTCTTGAACCGGGAGTAGTGCTCGACTTAAACAACCAAGTACAGGAACTGAAATATCAGGAAAGAAGAGAAATTATCCGAATATTAATATCCTTATCCGACTTGGTCAGGTCCAATCTTCCCGGGCTGAACAAGGGGGTTGGGTTGGTAGAAAAGCTGGATTTTATTCATGCAAAAACAAGGCTGCAGGACCTTTTAGAAGCCAAGCTCGCCTACCCGACGAAAACGACTTCATTTCAGTGGGTAAATGCAATCCACCCTCTGCTTTCGATCGCTCACAAAGAAACCAACAAGCCCATAGTTCCTCTGAACCTTAGTTTAGCAAGTGACCGAAGAATTTTGATAATCTCCGGACCCAACGCCGGTGGTAAATCTGTTGCTTTGAAAACGATAGGGTTGCTGCAAATGATGCTTCAATCCGGGCTGCCGGTTCCAGCCAATGAAGAAAGTGTGCCGGGTTTTTTTAGTTCGATCTTCATTGATATTGGTGATACTCAATCCATCGAGGATGACCTGAGTACCTACAGCGCACACCTGACTTCGATGAAATACTTCTTAAAAAATTCAAATAGAGGGACCCTATTCCTCATTGATGAATTTGGAAAAGGGACAGAGCCTCAATTTGGTGGGGCCATCGCTGAATCAGTGCTTCTTGAACTGAATAGAAAGCATGCGGTCGGAGTAGTAACCACTCACTACCAGAATCTGAAGAAGATTGGGGACGAGGTGAATGGACTCGTAAACGGGGCTATGAAATACGATCAGGAGGCACTTGAACCATGCTTTGAATTAGAAGTAGGGAAGCCTGGTAGTTCGTTTGCCTTTGAAATTGCCCAGAAAATCGGGCTTCCCGAAGAGATCGTTAGCTCTTCCAAAAAGAGGGTTGGGAAATCTCATGTTGACTATGATCAATTGTTGAATCAGCTGGAAAAGGAAAAAGGCAAATATGATAAGTTGATACGACAGCTTGAAGATCAACAGCAAGAGCTTCTGAAATCAAGAAGAGCGTATGAAGAGTTGAGGGAAATGGTAGAGGAAGAAAAGAAAAGAATTGTTAAAGCGGCTAAGGCAGAAGCAAAGCAAATTTTGCAAAATGCCAACCGTGATGTCGAAAAGGCTGTTCGGGAGATCAAAGAAGGCAATGCAGAAAAAGAGCGTGTAAAGAAGGTTCGACAGTCTTTAGAACGGAAAAAGAGTCAACTTTCTTCTGATGAGAAACGAAAGCAGGTGGCATTAAGAGTTGGAGATACTGTCTCAGTAGTAGGACAGGATACTCAAGGCATTATTCAAAAAATCAATGGTAATCAGACTGAGGTGGTTTTTGGTGCATTAAAATCCATCGTCTCCACACAAAAACTGATCAAGGTGGAGGCAATTCCACGGGTTAGTTATCAAAAGAAGGTGAAAAAACTTGGCATCGATGTTAGTCAGAAAATGGCTAATTTCAGTCATGATTTAAACATCATGGGAATTAGGGCCGAGGAAGCAATGGTCAAGGTAGAGTCATTTCTGGATGAAGCTATGCTTGTTGGAGTTGATGAGGTTAGAATTGTACATGGTAAGGGCTATGGTATATTGAGAGAGCTAGTTCGGAACGTAACCAAGGATCATCCGGGAGTGTTGTCAACTGAAGACGAGCATGTTGATCGTGGTGGAGCGGGAATATCACTTATTAAGCTCAAATGAGAATGTTTACCAGAAGTCAGCTGGCTCTTAGAAATGGACAGGACAGGGAGGAAATTTGGGTGGCATATGAGGGAAACATTTATGATGTTACGAATTCTCGGCTATGGAGAGATGGAAAACACTACGAGCATTGGGCAGGTCAGGACCTGACCGATGAATTGTCCGGAGCCCCACATGATGCCAAAGTCTTTGAGAAATTTAAGATCATAGGTACACTTGACGAATGAAAGTTATTGAATCCGGAATTAGAGACGTGAGCGCACATGAATCTACAAAGATTGTGATGCCCTCAAATTTGTACGGGTGTGAACTTGCTGAGGATGTGTTCATTGGTCCTTTCGTTGAAATTCAGAAAGGAGTTAAGATTGGTGCAAGAACAAAAATTCAGTCACATTCATTTGTCTGTGAGTTAGTTCAGATTGGGGAAGACTGCTTTATTGGTCATGGCGTTATGTTTATCAATGACCTATTCCAAGACGGTGGGCCAGCGAACGGAGATCAGTCAAAATGGAAAGAGACGCGCATAGGAAATAACACGTCCATTGGTTCGAATGCTACCATTCTCCCTGTGGCGATATGTAGTAACGTGGTTATCGGAGCAGGGTCGGTGGTGACAAAGAATATTACTCAACCAGGTGTTTATGCTGGCAGCCCGGCAAAAAAAATTAGAGAATTATAGTGTTTTCATATGATTATAAAACCTAGTGATGTCAAAGTTCCTGAGTTGCACAGCTTACTTCTTGGAGCAGTAGCACCTCGTCCCATTGCTTTTGCAAGTACGGTAGATAAACAAGGAAGGGTTAATCTCAGTCCATTTAGTTTCTTTAACGTATTCAGTGCTAATCCACCGATTTTGATCTTTTCTCCTGCGAGAAGGGGGAGAGATAATACCACGAAGCACACCCTTGAGAATGTGCTTGAGCATCCGGAAGTGACGATCAACATGGTATCGTATGAGATGGTGCAACAAATGTCTCTCAGCAGTACAGAATATGAGAAGGGAATTAACGAATTTGTGAAGTCTGGCTTTACAGAAGCACCCTCCGAGGTAGTGACACCTCCTTTTGTTGAAGAAGCTCCTGTAGCCTTCGAATGTAAAGTAAATGAGGTGAAGTCGTTGGGTGAAAATGGGGGCGCCGGACAGCTGGTTATTTGTGAAATACTTGTCATACATGTCAAAGAGCGGATCCTCGATGAAAATGGAAAAATTGAGCCGAGTAAACTTGATCCCGTTGGGAGAATGGGTGGCAATTGGTATGCAAGAGCATCTGGCAATGCTATATTTGAAGTAGCAAAACCAGTTATGAATATGGGTATTGGAGTAGATCAGATTCCTGACCGAATTAGGATGAGTACCGTTTTGACCGGAAACCATTTAGGAATGCTCGGCAATATTACACGCTTACCTTCAAAAGAAGACCTCGCTGATTTTTCAAATGAGCCGGAAGTACGTGCTATTCTCGATTCGTTTGACGACGAGGAGAACATCCAACTAGAGCTTCACAAACTTGCAGCAGACCTGTTGAATGAGGGTGAGGTCGATACCGCATGGAAGGTCTTAATGATGGAGTGATTCCAACTATCGCTCCAAATAAATGGTGCTGGTGAAACACTTTTGGGCATCTTGCTGTTATAGCAACGAAATTTTAGAACATGCCAAGAGTTTCAGTTTATCGAAAAGAACATTTTAATGCAGCTCACCGACTTCATAACCCGGAATGGTCAGATGAGCAAAATGAACGAGTGTTTGGTAAATGCAACAACCCAAATTGGCATGGTCATAACTATGAAGTCTATGTGAAGCTTACCGGGGAAATAGACCCCGATACCGGGTATGTCTATGACATGAAAAAGCTCTCGGATTTGATCAAAGAACTTGTGGTATCGCGCTTTGATCACAAAAACTTAAATTTAGATACTGAAGAATTTAAACATCTCAACCCATCAGCTGAAAATATTGCAATCGTCATCTATGATCTTCTAAGGGATAGAATCGAGAAGGAGTATGAGTTAAAAATCACACTTTATGAAACAGAAAGAAATTTTGTCGAATATCCAGCCATCTGATCAACCTGATCACTTTGGAGATAACCACGTGGCTTCCTCTTTTGATACACCCCTAAGGCCCGATGCATTTGAAACAGATGACGAATTGAAGATCGAAATGATTTCAAAGCATTTTAAAGAGATTATGCAGATCCTTGGGTTGGACTTGTCTGACGATAGCCTGGCGGGAACACCCAAAAGAGTAGCTAAAATGTACGTTCAGGAAGTGTTCTCAGGGCTGAATCCTCAGAACAAACCCCAGGTGACTCTTTTTGAGAATAAGTATGAATACGATCAGATGCTGGTAGAAAAAGATATTACTTTTTATTCACACTGTGAGCATCATTTTGTACCAATCTACGGTAAGGCCCATGTAGCCTATTTTCCAAATGGCAAAGTGATCGGTTTATCCAAAATCAATCGAATTGTCCAATATTATGCTAAGCGTCCCCAAGTTCAGGAAAGACTTACTGTGCAAATTGGCCAGGAATTGAAGAAGATCCTGCATACAGATCATATTGCCGTTGTGATGGATGCCTCGCATATGTGTGTTTCTTCAAGAGGGGTAAATGATACGAATAGTACGACAGGAACGGCCTTCTTCGATGGCAAATTTCTCGACCAGAACATCAAAAACGAATTCCTCAATTACATCAATTCGGAGACCAGGTTGAGGTAAAGTCAATTTACGTTTCATTCATTTCCAATAAATAGGAGAAATCCTATCTTTGCGGCCTGTTTTTGAAAACCTTTTAAAAGAATCATGGATAAAATTATCTATCTAGTACCCGTCCTGGGTATCGTAGGCTTACTTGTTATGATCATAAAATCTAAGTGGGTCAACAAACAGGATGCAGGTGAGGAAAATATGCAAACCCTTGCCAATCACATTAGAGAAGGAGCACTTGCATTTTTGAGTGCTGAATATCGCATCCTGGCAGTATTTGTAGTAATCGCGGGTGCGCTGCTTGGGGTCATTTCATCTCTAGTGGAAACCACTCACTGGTTCATTGTCGTAGCCTTTGTCGTAGGAGCATTTTTTTCTGCACTTGCAGGAAATATTGGTATGCGCATTGCTACCGCTGCAAATGTCAGAACAACGCAGGCGGCTAGAACAAGTCTCCCGCAAGCCTTGAAAGTATCTTTTACTGGCGGTACGGTGATGGGACTCGGCGTTGCTGGATTGGCTGTATTTGGTCTATCGATCATTTTCATTTTATTGTTTCAGTTCTTTATGGGCGGTACCTGGACGAACACGGGTGATATGACAGTGGTCTTAGAAGCATTGGCTGGCTTTTCTCTTGGTGCTGAATCGATTGCGCTTTTCGCCAGAGTAGGAGGAGGAATTTATACGAAGGCTGCAGATGTAGGCGCCGATCTTGTTGGAAAGGTTGAGGCAGGTATTCCTGAGGATGATCCAAGAAATCCAGCGACCATCGCAGATAATGTGGGTGATAATGTAGGTGATGTGGCAGGAATGGGAGCCGATCTTTTTGGCTCTTACGTGGCAACAGTGTTAGCTTCAATGGTACTGGGTAACTACGTGATTCGAGATATGGGCGGTTCTATCAACGACGCTTTTAATGGTATTGGACCAATTCTATTACCCTTGGTGATTGCGGGCTTAGGAATCGTATTTTCGATACTTGGTACCATGTTCATCAAGATCTCAGGAAATGATGCCAAAGAAGCTCAGGTGCAGTCAGCATTGAATAAAGGAAACTGGGGTTCAATTATTCTTACTGCCATTGCATGTTGGTTTGTGATCAAATTATTGCTACCGGAGAGCATTTCAATGAATTTCTTCGGTGAGGGTATTCAGACCTTTTCATCGCGATATGTCTTTTACGCAGTCTTGGTTGGATTGGCTGTAGGAGGTCTTATCTCGTACTTTACAGAATATTACACCGGCCTGGGAAAAAAACCAGTTGTGGACATTGTGCAAAATTCAGCTACTGGAGCAGCAACAAACATTATCGCCGGACTGTCGACCGGCATGATCTCTACTTTTGCTCCTATCCTCCTTTTTGCAGGAGCCATATGGGGTGCGTATGAACTGGCAGGGTTTTATGGTGTAGGGATCGCCGCATCAGCCATGATGGCCACAACAGCCATGCAGTTGGCAATTGATGCATTTGGGCCTATTGCCGATAATGCAGGTGGTATTGCCGAAATGAGTGAGCTACCGGATGATGTAAGAGAAAAGACAGATATACTGGACTCTGTTGGAAATACGACCGCCGCTATAGGAAAAGGATTTGCCATTGCTTCTGCAGCACTGACTGCCTTAGCTCTTTTCGCAGCGTATGTCACTTTCACCGGTATTGATGGGATAAACATTTTTAAGGCCGACGTATTGGCAGCTCTTTTTATTGGAGGAATGGTTCCGGTGGTCTTTTCGGCTCTTGCCATGCGATCAGTTGGGAAAGCTGCAATGGAAATGGTAAAAGAAGTGAGACGACAGTTCAAAGAGATTCCAGGCATCATGGAAGGTACTGGCAAACCTGAGTACGGAAAGTGTGTTGACATTTCAACTAAGGCAGCGTTGAGAGAGATGATGTTGCCTGGTGCAATTACAATCATTGCCCCAATCTTAATTGGTTTCTTGATGGGTCCGGAAGCATTGGGAAGCTACATGGCAGGAGTTGCGGTTTCAGGGGTGCTTTGGGCAATCTTTCAGAACAACGCAGGAGGCGCTTGGGATAATGCAAAGAAGTCTTTTGAAGCTGGGATTGAAATTGATGGCAAAATGACTTTTAAAGGATCAGATGCGCATAAAGCAGCTGTTACTGGTGATACTGTTGGAGATCCATTCAAAGATACTTCAGGACCATCGATGAATATACTCATCAAGCTAACTTGCTTGGTTGGTTTAGTGATTGCCCCTATCTTGGGCGAGATATACGGTACTGGAGGTCATGCTTCGACTGAAGTTGAAGCCAAAGAAATTATTTTGACAGCTGAGGAGGTATCGGCAATGGAAGGTTCTGTACCTGAAACCCAATCAATGCAATAAGTTGTAAAAGAAGCAAGTAAATTTAGAACCCTGACTTCAGAGTCAGGGTTTTTTATTTTATGCATAGTGCAGATGAGATTATAGAAATTGGCAAGGAATGGGCTGCCTCAAAAGGTTGGGAAGTCTTTGATTTTCAAAAAAACACATGGGCAGCTTTTTTGGACGGGAAAAGCGGGTTGCTAAATGCGCCAACTGGTTCTGGAAAGACTTATGCACTTTGGGTTCCGGCAGCTTTGGAGGCTTTACGATACCATGAAAAGCATGAAGTTATGCCGGGCGTACAGGTGTTGTGGGTTACGCCGTTGCGAGCTTTGGCAAAGGATATTCAATCAGCGATGCAGTCCTTTTGTGATGACTTGGATTTAAGATGGAACATTGGGTTGCGCACTGGCGACACGCCTGCCGCTGAGCGAAAAAAGCAAAAGAAAGAGTCACCTCAAGCGTTGGTAATTACTCCTGAAAGTATTCATATTTTATTAAGTCAAAGCGACTATCCTCATTTTTTCAGAAATATTAGAGCAATCATCGTAGATGAGTGGCACGAATTGATCGGTACAAAAAGAGGTGTTGCCACTGAATTGGCTATCTCGAGGCTGAAAAAGGTTACTTCTCAGAACCTCAAGGTCTGGGGCATCTCAGCTACCATAGGAAACCTTGTGCAAGCAAAGAGAGTATTGCTGGGAGAAGACTTGAATAGAGAGGCGGTCACGATCAAATCAGATATTGAGAAGAAGATTGTGGTTGAGTCTATTTTACCCGATGAAGTAGAACGATTTCCCTGGTCTGGTTATTTGGGAACAAGACTCATCTATAAGGTCCTGCCAATTATACTCGAAAGCCGCACGACTCTTCTTTTTACAAATACCAGATCTCAAACAGAATTATGGTATCAAGCCATACTCAAGGAGGCCCCAGAGCTTGCTGGAATCATGGCGATGCATCATGGTTCGATGGATCAACATCTTAGATTGTGGGTGGAAGATGCTCTACATGCGGGAAAGCTAAAGCTTGTTGTTTGTACGTCCAGCCTTGATCTGGGAGTAGATTTCCGTCCAGTAGACACAGTAATACAAATTGGCGGTCCCAAGGGAGTCTCAAGATTTCAACAACGAGCGGGAAGAAGTGGCCATGGACCAGGAGAGGTAAGTAGGATATACTTTGTTCCAACGCACTCTCTTGAATTGATCGAAGGAGCGGCACTTCGAGATTCAATTAGAGAAGGAAAGTTCGAACAGCGAAAGCCTTTGGAAAGGTGCATGGATGTTTTGGTGCAATACCTGGTGACGCTTTCGGTAAGCAGAGGGTTTCTTCCAATTGAAATTTTAAAGGAGATCAAGCAGACTTATTGCTATCGACTGTTGGGTAGTGAGGAGTGGAACTGGGCTCTTGATTTTATTACAACAGGAGGTAACACCCTGGATGCATATGATGAATATGCAAAGGTATATAATGACGGTGGTGTGTATAAAATCGTCAATAAGAAGGCCGCTTTGAGACATAAGCTATCAATTGGAACCATTGTAGGTGATCCGGCATTGAACGTCCGGTTTTTCACAGGCGGTCACTTAGGAACAATTGAAGAGAGCTTTGCCTCCAAACTAAATGCAGGCGACACCTTCTGGTTTGCCGGGCAAAGCCTGGAGTTTATGATGATTAAGAATATGACCGTGTTGGTTAAAAAGTCCAAGAAGAAATCAGGAAAGACTCCGGCATGGGGTGGAGGAAGACTCCCTTTGTCATCATTACTTTCGGATCAGATCCGAACTAAGCTTCAAGACGCTGTCGATGATCGGTATGAATCAGAGGAACTCAGGAAGATACGTCCAATTCTTGATCTTCAGGCTAAAATGTCTGTCATTCCGGGATTAAATACCTTACTTATTGAAAAAGTCGAAACGGAGTATGGGCATCACCTGTTCTTTTTCACTTTCGAAGGAATGTTCGTACATGAGGTTTTAGGAGGATTAATTGCTTACCGATTGAGTCGCAATCAAAAAATTACTTTTTCTATTTCTATGAACGACTACGGCTTTGAGCTACTCTCCGATCAGGAGGTAGCAATCGAAGAGGCTTTAGAATTAGACCTATTTACGGAAGAGAACCTATTTGAGGACCTTGGTGAATCTATTAATATGACGGAGATGGCACAGCGCACCTTTCGCGATGTGGCTACCATAGCTGGATTGATTTTTCAGGGCTATCCGGGAAAGTCAATGCGTGCCAAGCATTTGCAAGCTTCATCCGGTATCCTTTATAAAGTTTTTGATACCTATGACAAAAACAATTTGTTGGTAAGACAGGCATTTGACGAAGTAATGAACCTCCAATTAGATCAGTCTCGATTTATTGAAGCGATCCGAAGGATAAATAAGCAGCAAATTGTTCTGAAAGAGGTACAAAAGCCCACACCTTTTGCGTTTCCTATATTGGTCAGTATGATAAGGCGGCAGCGATTAAGTACTGAAGAAGTGACTGATCGAATTTTGAAAATGCAAATGGATCTTGAACGAGCTTTTGATTAAGTATTTAATTTTACGACATGCGATTATTAATTGGTTTTATTTCATTCCTATCTGTTTCGCTCTCTTATTCACAAGAAGACCTTATTAGAAAGTGGAAAACGATAGATGACGAATCGGGCAAGCCTCGATCTGTAGTAGATATTTATGAACGAAATGGTAAATATTATGGTAAAATAATCAAATTGTTTCGCGAACCTGGAGAAGATCCGGATCCAGTGTGTACTGAATGTGAGGGTGCACTGAATGGGAAGAAGGTCATTGGGATGGAAATCATCACGGATATGAAATATAATAAGGGAGATGACGAATTTCATAAGGGAGAAATATTAGATCCTGAAAATGGGAATGTGTATGATTGTAAGCTTTGGATTGAAGATGGCAACCTAAAAGTGAGAGGATATCTTTTGTTTTTCTACCGAACACAAACCTGGCTTCCCTATTCTGAAGACTAGTCAATCAATTTGGGTTAAAGAAGAGGAGCTCCTATTGCTTCCCCAAAGAGCTTGTTTCTGGAAAAGAAAGTCTACGCTTATCGTATCTGATCTTCACTTGGGCAAGGCCGGACATTTCAGACGTCATGGGATACCAATCCCCAAGCAAATACACCATACGGATCTATCGATTCTCCATTATTTGTTACAGGAATTTCTTCCAGAAAGGGTAATTCTTCTCGGAGATCTCTTTCACAGTACCGAAAATTTGGAGTGGATGGATTTTGTGCAATTCTTAAAAGCCTATCCAGGCATTGAATTTGTTTTGATTCAAGGAAACCATGATATTCTCAGTCATTATCCCGAAGAACTTAAAGTTGTGCTTAGACTTAATGAGCATCCTTTTTCATTTACTCACATTCGAGAAGATGATCAGCTCTACAACATCTCGGGTCACATACATCCAGGGATCACAGTGAGAGGAACAGCGAGGCAAGGAATGACACTACCCTGCTTTTTATTTTCACAGTGCTATGCCGTTCTCCCGGCTTTTGGTCAGTTTACCGGAATAAAGAAAATTAAGCACATAAAAAATGATCGGGTGTATGCGATTGCCAACGATTCTGTTATTCAGCTGAGGTAATATTATTTAGTAACTTACATTAGGAATTAGGTGCAATTTCTTTTGATTGTGGTTACCAATTGAATGAAAGTCGTATAAAGCTAAGGAACGGTGTATGAAGGATAGTGAGGTTCTTAAACGAATCAGCAAAGGAGACGAACGTGTTTTAGATCATCTGTATAAAAAATATTACAGGATGATGACGCAGATCGTGCTATCCAATAACGGGAATGAAGATGAAGCGAAAGATGTTTTTCAAGAGGCATTATTAGCCTTCTGGCAGAAAGCTGCCAGAGGAGATTTGGTTCTGACATCAAAAATCAGTACTTATCTCTACAGTATTTGCTTGAATCAGTGGCGAAAGGAATTGGATCGAAAGAGTAGATTAAGTTCAGAAGAGGTCGAAGGGCATTATGATCAATCGTATGATTCGGAGGAACGATCGAAGATTATCCATGCCTGCATCGAACAATTAGGAGATGTTTGTAAAAAAGTGTTAACTCACTATTATTTCGATGGCATGAACATGCAAGAAATTGCTAAGAAGTTAAAGTTCGCCAATACTGATACTGCAAAGACGAAAAAGTATAAATGCAAAAAGAAACTAGACGAATTAATAAAGAATCGATACACAACGGAAGATTTTTTTGATTAATGAATACCCGCCTACAAGATAAGATCGACCAATACCACTCTGGAAGAATGGACTCGAATGAATTTGATTCATTTGAGAAAGAATTGGCAAGCGATCCTTCACTTCAAGCAGAAAGTGATTTTCAGCTCGATATCATTAATGGACTCAAGGAGTTTAGAAAGACTGAACTTAAAACACGTCTCAATGCAGTAGATATTGCGCCTGCATGGTTCGAGTTTGTCCAACAATCGACACTGCTCAAGTCATTTGGTGGAGTTGCTGTAGCAACTCTTGTTGGGACGGGGGTGTACTTCATGGCAATACCGGATGACGCTGGGATTGAAAAACAAATTGTTATTGACGCTCCAGAGGAAGTTGTTAATCAATTTTCATGGAGTATTAAACCAGCGATTTTAGCGAAAGCATCAGAATCAGAAGATATTCAAATCCACTCCGCATCTGTAATGAACTCAAAAAAAGGGATCAGTGAATCAACTGACAACGAAACTGTTGCGCTTGTAGAACTCAACGGCAAAGAAGAAAATTTATCGCTTGATTTCGATGCACCAACTGCTGATGAAGTTAAGGATGAGGAGGCATTAGAAATTTCCAATTTGGAAGTCTTGCCGAAGAGTAGCACCGCTGAAGAGGTCGATCCCATCGACGTCAATCATGAATTGACTAGCTCGCTTAATATCAAGTATAAGTACTACGATGGGAAGCTTTTCCTAAGTGGTGATTTTGATCGAGCCCCGTATGAAATACTAGAAATAAATAGTGCTAATGGGAGGAGAATTTATGTTAAGTACCTGGACAAATATTATAAAGTTGGCGTTACAGATAAATTAACGACCCTGCCCGAAGTCTCTGATAAAAGTGTTATTCAAGAATTAGAACTTCTGAGGAAAAACAAATAACCTAAAATCCTTTTCGATTTGTACTAACTTCGTGTCTCAATGGAAGAAAAGAAGGCGCGAAAAAAGAGAAAACTAGGAGGTTATCCCTTTGTTAGTGTGATCTTTAGTACAACGGTAGCATTAACTGTCTTAGGATTATTTGGTTGGGTGCTCCTACATGGTACCCGGCTGGGAACCCAGATCCAAGAAAGTATTGAAGTTCAAGTTTATTTGAATAACAATATTTCAGCTTCCGATGTAAGTAAGATTCAAACTGAGATTTCTTCAAAACCATACATTCTGATCAAAGAGAATAGACCTCAGGTCCTATTGATCTCCAAAGAAGACGCCGCAGAGCAGTTCATACAAGATACCGGGGAAGACTTTAAGGATTTCTTGGGTGATAATCCCCTTCGAGATCTTCTTGTAGCCAAAATCTATGGCAGTTATCAGTCTACCGATAGCTTGCAGTTGGTCAAATCTGAACTGGAATCTATTGGAGGGGTTTTTGAAGTGAATTACGAAGAAAGCTTGGTGGAAAGCATTAATCAAAACCTTACCAAAATTGGATTCATCCTCCTTGCTGTTGCATTATTTGCGATGTTGGTTGTCATTGTACTGATCAATAATACCATAAAACTTGCCCTTTTTTCGCAGAGATTTCTGATAAGAAGTATGCAGTTAGTTGGCGCAACATCGAAATTTATTCAAAAGCCATTTTTGAACAGGTCCTTATTGTATGGATTAATGTCGGGGATCTTGGCTTCTGGTCTGCTTTATGGATTTACTTCCTACATGAACGGGGTAGTTGAAGATCTGAAATCCCTACAAGATGTTAATGGGTTTTTAATGCTGTATTCCTTGATCATTTTCCTGGGAATGTTCGTAGGTTACTTAAGTACCTTAAGGGCAATTAGAAAATACTTAAATATGTCATTAGACGAACTTTATTGATTATGTCAGAAAAGAAAAAATTACCATTTACGAAAACAAATTACATTATTATGGTTGTGGGAATCCTCGTGCTTATTCTGGGGTTTTTCTTCATGACATTAGATACTGAACCGTATGGTTTTGGATTTATGGGGTTAACGTTAGGCCCGGTGGTTGTAATGTTAGGGTTTCTAATTGAATTTGTCGCTATTTTCTATAAGCCTAAAGCTAAGCCTGATTCCGAATGACTTGGATAGAAGCTTTAATCCTTGGAATAGTTCAAGGTCTTACGGAGTTTTTGCCAGTTAGTAGTAGCGGACATCTCGAAATCGGTTCAGTACTTCTAAACATTCAGGCAAGTGAGAATCTACTCTTTGCCATTATTGTGCACCTAGCGACTGCTATTGCTACGATCACAGTTTATTGGAATGATATTAGAACAGTGCTCAGTGATTTATTGAAATTTCAAAATAACGATTCGACAAGATTTGCTTTAAAAATCATTGTTTCGATGATACCTGTTTTTGTGATTGGTCTCTTTTTTAAAGATCAGATTGAGGCTCTTTTTACGGGGAATTTAGTGTTAGTCGGATCGATGCTTTTGATCACCGGTACGCTGTTATTGTTTGCACATTATAAGAAAGATGGAGAGAAGGACGTAGGTTTTTTTCCGGCATTCATTATTGGAATTGCTCAAGCTATTGCGGTCCTTCCGGGTGTCTCAAGGTCAGGAGCCACTATTTCCGCTGCCCTTATTTTAGGGGTAGAGCGCTCAAAAGCTGCACGATTTTCTTTCTTGATGGTTTTGCTTCCGATTATGGGAGCTAGTCTACTTCAAGTTAAAGACTACGTAGAAAACCCCTCCGTACATACCATTGGTTACATGCCGTTGCTTATTGGATTCCTTGCTTCATTTCTGGCGGGGTTTGTTGCCTGCAAGTGGATGATAAAAATTGTAAGAAAAGGAAAATTGACTCATTTTGCCTTGTACTGCTTTGCGGTCGGATTAATTGCCATTCTTTTTTCAATATGAGTGAAAACACCTACGAGGAAGGGAAGCTGATTCTGATCGACAAGCCACAAGGGTGGACTTCTTTTGATGTGGTAAAAAAGCTTCGCAATACTTTGAATGTAAGAAAGATTGGTCATGCAGGAACACTTGATCCATTGGCTACCGGTCTCCTTCTTATAGGAACAGGAAAATTCACTAAAAAACTTAATGAACTGCAAGGGCTTGACAAAACCTACCAGGGAGTGATTGAGATCGGTAGAACAACACCTTCATATGACTTGGAGACCGAGTTTGATTCAGAAGTAGATTGGAGCCATGTCAGTTCTTCTGCACTAGATGCCGCCAAGTCAAAGTTTACCGGAGTCATCTCTCAAATGCCACCCGCCCACTCGGCAGTGAAAGTAAATGGTGAGCGAGCCTATAAAGCTGCCAGGAAGAATAAAGTAGTAAAACTTCAACCACGATCAATTTTAATACATCAGTTCGACATTGATTCAACAAATTTGCCAGAAATTGACTTCACCGTAGCTTGTTCAAAGGGTACTTACATTAGAAGTTTGGCTCATGATTTTGGCAAAGAACTGGGTGTGGGAGCCTACCTCAAGAAGCTCATTCGTACTTCAATTGGAGATTATCGATTGATCGATGCTCATAACTTGGAAGAATTCATAAAGCAGCACCATGCAGGTAATTGAAGATCTTGATGAATTTGTTGCCCCTGAATTTTCGGTTGTTACCATCGGTACCTTTGATGGAGTCCATCTCGGCCACCAAATAATTTTGAATCAGGTTGTTAGAGAAGCCAAAAAACACAATGGGAAAAGTATACTGATCACCTTTTGGCCGCATCCACGCTTTATATTAAAGCCTGATGACGATAAACTAAAGCTGTTGTCGACTTTTGAAGAGAAGGTATCACTGATAAAGGAAATAGGAGTCGATTACGTCATTAAGTTAAAATTTACGGAAGCCTTCTCAAATTTATCCGCTAATGAATTTGTCACTAAAGTCTTGGTAAATGGGGTTGGTACCAAAAAGCTATTTATTGGATATGATCATCATTTCGGCAACAACCGTGAAGGGAATATCATGTTCTTAAAAGGAAACGCAGAACGGTACGGTTTTGACGTTTTGGAGATTCCTCGACAAGACATAGAGAACATTGGCGTGAGCTCCACAAAGATCAGAAATGCCATTTCTGATGGTCTAGTCGCACACGCAGCAACTCTGCTGGGAAGAAACTATACACTAAGTGGTAAGGTAATTCATGGTGAAAAGAGGGGGAGAACGCTCGGTTTTCCAACAGCCAATATAGAGGTGCCTGAATCATTTAAACTCTTACCAAAGAAAGGTGTGTATGTTGTAAAGGTACTTTGGAACAATACCGCCTGGGGTGGAATGTTAAATATTGGACATCGGCCAACGATTAGTGGGTCTTCGATGACTATCGAGACACATTTATTTAATTTTGAGGAAGATTTGTATGATGAAATTCTTGAAATTGAATTCATTGAATTCTTACGACCTGAAGTTCGATTTGATTCGATGGGTTTACTGAAAGAACAACTGGAAAAAGATAAAGCCAAAGCGCTAAAATTACTGGAATGAAAAACTTAAAATCCCTTGTTTTGGGTATGCTCTTTGTTGGTTTTGTAGTAATGTCCTCATGTGATGAGAATGGAGATTTTCTTCTCTTTTCCATACAAAATGATAAAGATCTGGGTGAGCAGGTTAAGGCAGAAATAGCAGGTCAACCTGATATATATCCGATATTGGATAGATCGACCTACCCTCAGGCTTATTCGATCATGGATGGTATGTTAAGCGACATACTTAACTCCGGCGAAGTGACCTTCTCAGATGAGTTTGATTGGGAATTGTTCATTATTGACGACGACCAAACACTTAATGCTTTTGCAACTCCTGGTGGTAAAATATATGTATATACTGGGCTGGTGTACTTCCTTGATCATGCGGATGATCTTATGGGTGTCATGGGACATGAGGTAGCGCATGCGGATCAAAGACATAGCTCAAAGCAGCTTCAAAGAGTTTATGGAATCTCCGTGCTTTTAGAAGTGATTGCAGGTGGGCAATCTGAGTTGACTCAACAGATTCTGGGAAGTCTGGTTGGTGTGGGCGCTCTGAGTTTTAGTAGAGATGCAGAAACTGAAGCTGATGATTTTTCAGTCACCTACCTATCACAAACCACGTACGCCTGCAATGGCGCAGCAGCCTTTTTTCAGAAATTGATTGATCGCGACGCTGCCGGAGATACCCCGGAGTTTCTAAGCACCCATCCAGCAGCTCAGAGTCGAGTGGAGGATATTAACAACATGGCTGCTGCTCTTGGCTGCAATACCAATTTAAGAGATTCAGACAGAAGCGAATTGCAATCGTTGAAAGATGTTCTTCCATGAGAAAATCAGAAATTAAGTTTACGGTTGAGCTAGATCAGGATAATATTCCTGAAAAAATCCTTTGGGATGCGGATGAAAAAGATCAGCCTGGGCCTTCGGAAACCAAGTCCATAAGTCTTTCTCTTTGGGATCAGGAAAACAAAAATACGATGCGCATTGATCTGTGGTCCAAGGACATGCCTATGGATGAAATGAAGCGCTTTTACATCGATTGCCTGGGTGGTTTGGCCCAAAGTGTTCTCAATGCGACCGGAGATGAATTCATGAGTCAGGAAATATCCACCCTGTGTGATAAGCTCGTAAAGCACGTCCAATCCGAAGGTTAATTTTCTTGTAAGAATCCACAATTATTTAATGGATTTGATGAAAAATCACTAATATTATGCATGCATAACATATTTAAATTGTAATAATGATATGCGCAAGGTGTATTAGATGATTGAAAATGCCTCTTTTACCGTTATTTTAAGTATTATTATCAAAATTTAACTCAAAAAATCTACCTTATGATTAGGAATTCTACGAAGATGATTTTGGGAATTTCATTGATATTATTATCAGTGATTTCTTTTGCCCAAACAACAGTCAGTGGTAACGTCACTGATGAAAGCGGCGAAGGATTGATTGGGGTAAATGTTTTGGTAGAAGGAACCGTGCTGGGAACCATTACCGACATTAACGGTGATTTTTCTCTATCGGTCCAGTCTGCTCCACCATTTACTCTGGTTGTTTCTTACGTTGGCTACGAAACGCAGAAGTTTGAAATAACTTCTCAATCAGGAGCAATTAATGTTCAGCTTGCTGAATCGACCCTTCTGGGACAAGAAGTGGTTGTTTCTGCTTCACGAGTTGAGGAAAGCACACTCAAATCTCCGGTTAGTATTGAACGAATGGATATTCTGGACATACAGAATGCGCCTTCACCTGACTTTTATTCCGGGATTCGAAATATGAATGGAGTTGATTTTAGTACCCAAAGTTTGACTTTTAAGTCGGTAAACGCGAGAGGTTTTGGAGCAAACGGGAACAGCAGATTTGTTCAGCTAATAGATGGTATTGATAACCAAGCCCCTGGGCTTAATTTTCCAGTAGGTAACGTCGTTGGTATCACTGAACTTGATCTGGAAAGTGTTGAATTGATTCCTGGTGCAGCTTCCGCGTTGTATGGACCCAATGCAATTCAGGGAATTCTCTTAATGAATAGTAAGAGTCCTTTCGATTATCAAGGTTTAGACATCTATTCCAAAGTTGGTTTTACTCACATAGATGAGGAAGACCACCCCATGAGCTTATATCGAGATCAAGGCTTTAGGTATGCAAAAGCCTTCAACAACAAGTTTGCATTTAAGCTCACCGCTAGCTGGTTGAATGCGCAGGATTTTATTGGTGTTGACGAGCGAGATCAATTTTTTGAAAGAAGTCGGACGGGGACCATAGAAGGTAGTCTTTCTAGCAATCGCGATAACAATCGAAGATACGACGGAGTAAACACCTATGGAGAATTCGATATCTCAGTAGGAGAAATCGCGGATATTGCGATCGAAGGAGCCTTGGCGTCTGGAGATTTAGCAACTGCCGGAAGTCTTACTGCTATTCGAGGTTTTCTGCCAAATGATGCCAACGGAAGATTTAGCCCTAGAGGTTACAGAGAAGCCGATATTTTAGACAACACGACTGAAAGTGTAAAACTTGGTACTGCATTGCATTATCGAATCAATGACAAGGTGGAAATTCTTGGTCAGTTCAATTACGGCCTAGGAAGTACAGTGTATACTGCAAATGACCGATTTGTATTAGACGATTTTTCAATCTGGACCGGAAAATTGGAACTGAGGGGAGATAACTTTTTTGTACGAGGCTATACCACTCAGGAAAATTCAGGAGATAGCTATGCTGCCAATACATTGACACAACGGGTCAACCAGACTTTTTATCTAACACCTTATTTTGGAGCCTATACTGATTTCTTAACTGGTGGAAATTCTACAGGTGCCAATCCAAATGGAATCGTTTTGGCTACTGACGATTACGAAGGCCTCCATGCTGCGGCAAGAGCTGTAGCAGATGCTGTTCAGCCGCAGCCGGGCGATGAAAGTTATGAAGCAGAAGTCGATCGACTTAGAAACCTATCGATAGCTCAAGGCGGTGCTCAGTTTCTAGACAGGTCTGCCCTTTGGCATTATGAAGGTAGTTATAACTTCAAAAACCAGATTGATTTCGCCGATGTCGTGATTGGAGCAAACTTTAGAACCTATGCACTTGAATCCGAGGGCACCTTGTTTGCACTGGATGACAATGGCGATGAGATTTCTTTCAGTGAGTTTGGAGGATACCTACAAATTTCAAAAGACATCATTGATAATGTGAGACTTCAAGGTTCTGTACGATATGACAAGAATGAAAACTTTGCGGGACAGTTCTCACCCAGAATTTCAGGGGTATGGGAATTTTTGGCAAATCAAAACCTGCGGGCCTCCTACCAGCGTGGTTTTAGAATACCAACCACTCAAGATCAATACATTGACTTAGATGTAGTGAGTCGAAGGTTAATTGGACGTAATGAAATCTTAGCAAATAGATATAACCTGAACAGAAATACTGTCTACACAGTGGAAAGTGTCGAATTGGCACGCCAAACTGGAAATCCAGACGATCTTCAGATTGCCACTGATGCTTACAAGGAATTCAAGACTGAGAAAGTTGGCACTTGGGAAATCGGTTATAAAGGACTATTCTTTGATGGAAGACTGTTAGTGGACGCTTTCTACTACAATAGTACTTATCAGGATTTTGGTGCAGAGATAGAAGTTGTTCAAGCCGTAGTTTTGGGTGCTGATGGGGCAATTCTTACCGGGAACGACGCAATTCCGACTGGCTACAATGTTGGAAATCAACAACGTCACTCTGATGATCAATTAAGAGATGCATTCATTACTGGGGCGCAAGGAATTACTACTCAAAATTATGGATATGATACCAACCTTGATTTTGATATTGAATCTCAAGGTTATGGTCTGTCGATTGATTATACTTTCTTAGATGGATTTACTCTCGGAGGAAATGCTTCATTCAATGAACTTACCAATCTAGATGATGAAACTGCCCGAGTTAATAATGTGGCTTTTAATACCCCTGAGTGGAGGTATAACGTTTCTTTATCCAATAGGAAGCTAGTCGATAATTTTGGTTTTGGACTGACCTACAGATGGCAAGATGCTTATTTGTGGCAATCAGCGATTGGTTCAGGAATAATTCCGGCGTTTTCTACTTTGGACGCTCAGATCACTTATAGTATTCCTTCCATCAAGGCAAGACTGAAATTGGGTGGCTCTAACATTTTGAATGAACGTTATACTACTTCATTAGCAAATCCAAGAATGGGAGCTCTGTACTACTTCCAGATCAATTTCGACAACATTTTGAGTAACTTTTAAAAGCTAATTCAATGAAGAATTTACATTCCAAACTAAAATATTTCTTTTTAGCCACGCTCTTTATCGGATGTAGCACAGAAGATGACTTAATAGATGAGTGGGTTGCGGCGAATACACCCGATCCTGTTGCTGTTGGATCACTAGATTTGACGAAGTACGTTTCCGTTGGTAATTCACTGACTGCCGGATTCTATGACGGAGCATTGTTTGAAGAAGGTCAATCCAATTCCTATCCATCTATTTTAGCTGGTCAGTTTGCACTTGCAGGTGGAGGGGAGTTTAACAATCCTAATATCATTTCAGGAGCTACTGGGACTGGTAGAATCTCCTTGGATATTGCGGCTGCTTTAGCATTCTTGGAAACAGGAGAAGGTAGTCTTGCTGATGCTTTGATAACTGGTGAGGCGAATGACTTAAGTACAAACTCCGTTTCAGTGAATAATTTCGGTGTTCCGGGAGCCAGATCAGTGGATATCGTTACTGCCGGATACGGCACTGCAAATCCATTTTTTGGGGCATTTCAGAGTGGAGGAACCTCCTCGGTTGTAGGAGATGCTGCCGCTGCGGGGGGCAGTTTCTTTTCATTGTGGATAGGGAGCAACGATGCGCTTGGTTATGCTGTCAATGGAGGATCAAATGACGTTTATAATCCTTTGGATCCATCTACGATTACATCGGTGGCTGATTTTACTGCTTCTGTTGGTGCTGCTCTAGATGCACTGTCGGCGGGAGGTGCTCAAGGAGTAGTTTTGACAATTGGTCCGATTACAACGATCCCTTATTTTCAAGCGGCAACTACCTTAGGTGGTGGTGTTGAGCTTGTGCCATTGACCAGTGAAGCGTTGGTTGATCAATTGAATGGAGCCTTTAATGTGCCATTTCCTTCTCCAGTACCAGGAGTCGATCCAGGATATAACACACTTTTGGATGTGGCATTGAGTCTTGATCCGATGAATGACGCACTAGCTGCAGAAGTTGCTAGAAGAAAAGTTACTTGGAAATTAGGTGGAAATGCACCCTTAATCACAGATGAGAGTTTGAGTGTATTGGATGTTTCTGCTGCAGCAGGTCTGCCGGCTGGGAGCATCGTGCTACCTCAACTGAGACAAGCGGCAGCTGTCAATCCTTTGGCTGGCCTTGGAGATCTGTTTCCATTGCCTGCATTATTCTCACTGGGAGAGGCGCTTTCCGAAACTGCTATAGTTGGAGTCACTGTCCCATTAGATGATGCATTGACTTTGACTGAAACAGAGCAAATTAATGTCATTACTGCTGTGGCTACATTTAATGGTGTGATTCGAGGACAAGCCGCAGCTAGAGATAATGTGCAATTAGTTGATTTGGACCCTCTTTTCGCTGATGTTAACGGGCTATCTGCAATTGAGGCTACAGCTCTTGGAATGAGTGCAGATGGTATCGCGGCTGCAGATGGTGTCCTTGGCAGAGTGGTCAATGGAATCAATCTAATCCCAATCTCTTTCGAGCAGACCGAACTGTTTAATAGTCTCTTTTCTACTGACTTTATTCATCCAAACCCCAGGGGGGCGGCATTAGTTGCTAACGAAATGATTGAAGTTATTAATGGAGCATATGGAGCAGAGATTCCGACAGTGAACCCCTTAAGTTATCCGGGAATTAATGCCCCTTTCTAGAAGATACATTAAGATCTTATGAAAAATGCCTCGATTCTGAGGCATTTTTTTTTGTTAAATTTAGTTTGTGGAGAAACCAAAGTATCGCTTTTTTTCAAGTTTAAGAGCCAGACTATTTGTGATAGTTTTTGGCACAGATACTCCTGCTGGTAAGCTATTTGATGTAGTTCTGCTTTGGGCGATCCTTTTAAGTGTGATCGCTGTGATGCTTGAAAGTGTCAGTGAATTAAAATTGAGTTACTCCAGGTTTTTTTTTGTTGCAGAGTGGTCCTTTACCGTTCTATTTAGCCTTGAGTACCTTTTGCGCCTGTTTATCAGCCCCAACCCCAGAAAATACGCGTTCAGTTTTTTGGGAATTATAGACTTATTAGCAACTCTGCCCTCGTACTTAGCTTTGTTTCTTACGGGCGGTACTTATTTAGTTGTCATTCGCTCCATTCGCTTACTTAGAATTTTTCGGATCCTGAAGCTAGGAAGGTATGTGAAAGAAGCCTCTGTATTGACAGGAGCATTGATTGCAAGCAGACATAAGATCCTTGTTTTTCTTGGCGCAGTTACTACACTAGTGATGATTACGGGTACACTAATGTATATGATAGAAGGCGCTGAGAGTGGTTTTACAAGTATTCCAAGAAGTATCTACTGGGCGATTGTCACAATTACAACGGTCGGCTATGGAGATATCGCACCGACTACGGTGATTGGTCAGTTTACCGCCTCTCTATTAATGTTGATGGGATATGCCATCATTGCTGTCCCTACAGGAATTGTTACCTCAGAAATGGTAAGATCAGAAGAGCGAATCCAAAGCCAAGGACCCAAAAAAAGAGAGTGTCCCAATTGTGGAATGACAGGACATGATCCCGATGCAAACTATTGCAAAAATTGTGGGACTATGCTTTAATCAAGCAGACGGCTTATTTCTAAAAGCCCTTACGACTAAGACAATAATAAAAGCCGTAAAGAGAATTAGCGAAATTTGATTAACCACATCGCTAAGGGTGAGATTGTTCACCCATTCCATGAAATTTGTTTCATTCTCTTCCATTCGGTAAATATAAATAATCAGAAATAGATCAATTGGAATGTCCAATCTAGTAAATCCTTCAAACATGTTTAATAACTAGAGATAATCTGATTTATATTTGCGTTCATTTTTGCACTCGTAGTTCAACTGGATAGAATACCAGATTTCGGCTCTGGGGGTTGAGGGTTCGAATCCTTCCGAGTGCACATCATTAAAAAAAGCCCCGAGTTTCGGGGCTTTTACGATAAGGGCGGTAGATATCTTTAATTTCTTAACTCAGCATCAAAAGGAGTACCACCACGGTAAGTATGGACAGGATAAATCTAACAATACTCATAATTAGTGTGATTTATTAGTAAGTACAGGTTTGGGGGGATTACCCCTAATCACTTTTTAATTTGATGGATCTAATTCGATGAATTTAGCGTGTAGATCCTTGAACCTTCCACAAAATTGGACGAAATAATTTGTTGATCATCTGTTAAGGATTCAATGTTCCAGACCAGGACACTATCTCCGATTTCTACCCGAACAATCTCGTCATCAATTAGTGTCCACCTTCCTTCAAGCGCCTGAGGATCTGTCGAACTGCATAACTCTCTTCCCTCACTTACAATGTATCTGCCATCTACATAGTAAAAGATCAGGTTATCCTCAACACAATCTCTGGGTGCTCCTTTGGTTCCGATTCCAATGGATTCAATAGTCGAAATCTGCCAACCTTTACGTACCTCTGTTCCTGCTAACAATTCTACACGATCTGCAGGTTTCGGTTCGTCGAAACTACAGGAGGTCAATTGAAGTAGTGAAATGAGAGTGACTGGAAATGCTAAAAGTAAAGTGAATCTCTGAATAGACATAGTTGAGTGTTTACAACTATGGCAACCCTTGAGAACACTACCCCTAAGATTTAGTACTTCCTATTTAACTTAGGACTTCTTTGACTTTATCGGCGGCGTCTTTAAGAACAATAGCAGAAGTGACTTTGAGGCCTGATTCTTCAATGATTTGGGCACCTTCTTCTGCGTTGGTTCCCTGAAGTCTTACAATGATCGGAATGTTGATTTCTCCGATATTCTTATATGCTTCAACTACACCTTTTGCTACTCGATCACATCTAACAATCCCCCCAAAAATATTGATCAAGATAGCTTTGACATTTGGATCTTTTAAGATGATTCTGAAACCAGCTTCAACGGTTTGGGCATTGGCCCCACCACCAACGTCCAGAAAGTTAGCTGGCTCGCCTCCCGATAGTTTAATGATGTCCATTGTTGCCATCGCAAGGCCTGCGCCATTCACCATGCACCCCACATTTCCATCCAGCTTTACGTAATTCAAGCCTGATTTTCCAGCCTCAACCTCCAGTGGATCCTCTTCTGTGATGTCTCTTAATTCAGCAATGTCTTTATGGCGAAACAGTGCATTGTCATCAATATTTACCTTAGCGTCAACAGCTAAGATTTTATTGTCGGATGTTTTGAGTACCGGATTGATTTCAAATTGAGATGCGTCGGTACCTTCATAGGCCTTGTATAGTGAAAAGATAAATTTCACCATTCCCTTGAATGCTTCGCCTTTCAAACCGAGTGCAAAAGCAACTTTTCTTGCCTGAAATCCTTGCAGACCAACCGCTGGATCAATCCACTCCTTCACGATTTTTTCAGGGGTTTCTTCTGCCACCGTTTCAATGTCCATTCCACCTTCAGTAGAGGCCATAATCACATTTTTTCCAGAGGCACGGTCAAGCAGTATTGAAAGATAATACTCTTTGGGATCGCTCTCTCCGGGGTAATACACATCTTGTGCGATGAGAACTTTATTTACCTTTTTGCCTTCTGCACCAGTTTGATGAGTCACGAGTGTACCCCCAAGAATGGCCTTCGACTTAGGCTCTACCTCATCCAAACTCTTCGCTAATACCACTCCGTTGGAGTCTGTCTCCTGTATCTTCCCTTTTCCTCTGCCCCCCGCATGAATCTGAGCTTTGATTACATACCACTCCGTTCCAGTTTCTCTATTGAGTTCTTTAGCTGCCTCCTTGGCTTTTTCAGGGTTGTCAGCAACGATTCCTTCCTGAATGGTAACTCCGTATGATTTAAGAATTTCTTTAGCCTGGTATTCGTGAATATTCATGGGGATTTTTTTTGCGAAAGTAAAGGATCAATTACGTATAACCAAGTTCCCCCAACACTGTTTGATCTCAAGTAGAAAACAGCATACCGCAGGTGTTTTCTGGTGAGATAAAGGTCTATCTTTGCGCGCATGCTTGAAGCAAAGGAGGTGTTCAAATCGTACAACGGACTGGAAGTCTTAAAAGGAATTAACCTATCCGTTAACAAAGGTGAGGTGATTAGTATCGTCGGGGCTTCAGGAGCTGGAAAAAGTACCTTGCTCCATCTTCTTGGGACACTTGATGCACCTGATCGGGGCACCATTTCCATAGCTGGCAAACATTTGGAGCGCTTAGGTAGTCATCAGCTATCTACATTCAGAAATGAACAGATAGGGTTTATTTTCCAATTTCATAATTTATTCCCTGAGTTTACAGCCTTAGAAAATGTGTGCATGCCTGCCTTTATTAAGGGAGATAAAAATGCACAAGCTAAGGCCTCCGACCTGTTGGATAGGCTTGGTTTGAAAGATCGAATAGCTCATAAACCTTCTGAACTCTCAGGGGGAGAGCAGCAACGAGTTTCGGTTGCCCGGGCATTGATAAACAAGCCATCTATTGTATTTGCTGACGAGCCCAGTGGAAATTTAGATTCTTCAAGCGCAGATGGATTACATCAGCTGTTTTTCGATTTGAGAAATGAGCTCGACCAGACGTTTGTGATCGTAACGCACAATATGGAACTAGCAGGGATGGCAGACCGCAAACTTGAAATTGCTGATGGTAAAATACTATAGACTCTCAGTGGGAAGATGAGTCAAGGGGTCAAGCACATGCTTTTTGCAGTTTTCACCTTTTCATTGATGAAAGTGTTTGTAAAGACACTATCACACATTCCGGTGATGGAGGTGATTCTATTTCGGGCGATAATCTCATTGATTATTAGTTACGTGATTCTTAAAAGACAACAAGTACCGATATTTGGAAACAATAAGAAACTACTGGTAGGCCGTGGAGTAACTGGAGCCATTGCCCTAACAATGAACTTTTATTTGGTTCAAAAAATCCCGCTGGCTACCACTTCAACATTGACATATCTGGCTCCGGTTTTTTCCACACTCATCGGAATCTTTATGGTGAAAGAAAAGGTTCGTTGGATGCAATGGTTGTTCTTTGCAATAAGTTTTGGAGGGATCCTGGTCATCCAGGGATTTGATATCCGCATCTCTTACTTTCACCTGATGATAGGCATTGCCACTTCTATTTTTATGGGATTGGCGTACAATTTTGTGCGAAAGCTCAACACTACTGAGCATCCTGTAGTGATCATCTTTTATTTTCCTTTGGTACTATTGCCGGTTGCCGCCATTTGGTCTGCGTTCTTTTGGGTGCAGCCGGTGGGAATGGACTGGTTTAATTTGCTTATGGTCGGAATAACTACCCAGGTGGCTCAATTTTTTATGACGAAGTCTTACCAGAATTCCGAAATCTCGAAAGTTTCCATCCTGAACTATTTAGGTCTTCTGTTTTCACTAGTATTCGGTTATGCCCTTTTTGATGAAACCTTCAATTTCATGACCTACATAGGGATGGCTATGGTAATCGCGGGAGTGGTTTTGAATGTGCTATTGAAAAAGAAACTTGCTTGACATTCCAACAACCTTCGTCTTAATTTGCAGGCATACAAATAGAGATTCATGGGAAGAGCATTTGAGTACCGAAGAGCAGCTAAGGAAAAGCGTTGGGATAAGATGAGCAAAGTCTTTCCTAAATTGGCGAAGGCCATCACGGTGGCAGTGAAAGAAGGGGGACCTGAGCCAGAAATGAATGCGAAGCTCAGGACGGCTATTCAGAATGCGAAAGCTGAGAATATGCCGAAGGACAATATCGAAAACGCGATAAAGCGTGCCTCTGGGAAAGATGCGGCAGACATTACGGAAGTTACGTACGAGGGCAAAGGGCCGCATGGAGTGCTTGTCTTCGTGGAGGCAGCTACGGACAATACAACAAGGACCGTGGCGAATGTAAAGTCCTACTTTAATAAATCAGGAGGGGGTTTTGTTCCTTCCGGTTCTCTCGAATTCATGTTCAGCCGAAAAGCAGTCTTTGAATTTGAGAAAACCGAGGAAATGGATTTAGAAGAATTGGAACTTTCGTTGATTGATGGGGGACTAGAGGAGATTGAGGAAAACGAAGGAATGATCTATGCCTCAGCCGATTATACCCAATTTGGTGATTTGAATGCATTGCTTGAAGAGCTAAACATCGAAGTGAAGAAAGCGACCTTGAAGCGAATTCCGACTAGTCCGGTAGAATTCTCCGATGAGCAGTTGGAAGAAATAGAAAAAATGCTTGATAAGATCGAGGACGATGATGATGTGCAAGCAGTCTATACCAATATTGCTTAATTGTGCACCTGGGGTTAGCCGAAGTGGCTGACAATATGGTACGAGTCAGATTGAATATCAATAAGTAAAACAAAAAAAGGGACCATTGGTCCCTTTTTATCTTGTCTTTAGCAATCTTATTTGCTTGCCATGTACTCGATGAGTTCCACAACTTTAGTAGAATAACCCCACTCATTGTCGTACCAGCTAACCACCTTTACAAAGGTGTCAGTAAGTGCGATTCCGGCACCAGCCTCGAAAATGGAAGTCCTGGCGTCACCGGTAAAGTCATTCGATACGACCGCGTCTTCTGTATAACCCAGAATTCCTTTCATGTCTCCTTCAGAGGCAGCTTTCATAGCAGCCTTGATTTCATCATAAGAAGCCGCTTTTTCAAGATTTACCGTGAGATCTACAACGGATACATCGGGTGTCGGAACTCTAAATGCCATACCAGTCAATTTTCCGTTCAGTTCCGGGATGACCTTTCCAACAGCTTTTGCGGCTCCGGTAGAAGAAGGTATGATATTTTGGTAGGCACCTCTTCCGCCTCTCCAATCTTTCATAGAAGGACCATCCACGGTCTTTTGAGTGGCAGTGGCTGCGTGTACGGTCGTCATCAAACCATCTTTAATTCCGAAGTTGTCATGCAATACCTTGGCAATAGGAGCGAGACAGTTGGTCGTGCAAGAAGCATTGGAAACAAATTGCATGTCAGTGGTGTATTTATCCTGGTTTACACCCATCACAAACATTGGAGTGTCATCCTTGGAAGGGGCCGACATGACTACTTTTTGTGCACCAGCATCAATATGACCTTGCGCTTTTTCCTTTGTCAAGAATAGGCCAGTGGATTCCACTACGTATTCAGCACCTACTGCATCCCATTTAAGGTCTGCCGGATTTCTTTCTGACGTTACTCTGATGCTTTTTCCATTCACTACTAGATTGCCATCTTTTACTTCTACACTACCTTTGAATTGCCCGTGCGTAGAATCGTATTTGAGCATGTAAGCGATGTAGTCAACATCCAGTAGGTCGTTGATTCCTACTACTTCAAGATCAGGCCGATCTACCGCTACTCTGAAGACCAGTCTTCCGATTCTTCCGAATCCGTTAATACCTATTTTTGTAGCCATAATTAAGTTCTTTGGTTTGTTAGAATTTGCTGCAAAATTATAACCAGTTTTATTGGGAATCAATTCCATTGATCAGGATTACGTATGAAATATTTTATGCAGTCCTTTTTTGCAATTGTGTTGGGAGATTCTATATTTGCACCTCCAAAAAATCGACTGTTAAAAATCGGTAGATAAACGGAGCACAAATCTTCAAACTGAGGATTTATCGAAAGAATTATTCGGTCCCTTCGTCTAGGGGTTAGGACGCCAGGTTTTCATCCTGGAAACAGGGGT
>CAZQDI010000034.1:0-29022 GCA_964591785.1 uncultured Roseivirgaceae bacterium | reverse complement strand
GATGCCAATGGCAAATTGCGTACTTCTGGCTTTTGCCAGGTTGGCGGCCTGAAGGTCATTTTCCAGGGAAAGGCGATCGATCTCTGCTTCTTTCAGCTCCGTTTCGAATTCCGTTTGCAGCTCGGCAATGTTTTTCTTGGCCTCCAGGGTGGTGATGGAATCCTTATGCAGGTCCAGTTGTACATAGAGATCATAAGCTGATTTGAATTGTCCTTTGGCCTTGGCCACATCTATTTTTGCTTCCAGCACAGATTGCAGATCTCCGTATCCGCTGTTGGAGTTAAGCAGGGCGTAGGCCTCATCCGCAGATTTCTCCGCCGCGTCGTTTCTCCCAAGCGCCAGCAACACACGGGATTGTTCCTTTAATAGTCCAAAAAGATTGGTCAGGTCGTTGTTTTTTCTGCAAATCAAAATCCCTTTTCCGATGTAGTTGCTTGCCTTTGTCCATTGCTCTGTGCCCATATAGGCAGATCCTAAGGTGCTGTAGCAATTGGTCAGCAAGGTTTCATTGGGAGGCTCGAGGGCCAGCAAGAGCTTTTCTGCCTCCAGGGAATGGTAGATGGCGGAGTCATAGTTTCCAAGCCGGTCTTCCATGATTCCCATTCTTACGCTGGCGTAAGCAACGGTCTCATCGTTGCCCAATTGCTTTCCGATTGCCATTTCCTGGGCAACATATTTCTTGGAAGACGCGAGGTCATCCAGGTAGAAAAAGACCCCCGATAGGTTGCCAAGGATCGACGCCTTATTTTCGAGCTTTCGCTCGCCTTGGTACCCTTCAATGGTCTCCAGCGCCTGGAAGTACGTCTCAATTGCTTCTTCAAAATTGCCTCGCTGCGAAGCGATGTGGGCTCGGATGTTGTAGGCATACAGCTTGCCCTTCACATGATTATATTCCAAACTGGTCTCGAGCACTTTTGCACTGAAATAGTCTGAAGAGTCGAGGTATCCAGTGCCTAAGTGCGAAAGACTTAACTCGAACCAAATCTTTGATAAGGTGGTATCCGGGGCATCAAACGGTGTTGAGTTCAGCCTTCTTAGGAGACTTAGCTTCTTTCCGAGGTTTTGCTCATAAATGGCAATGTCTACTCCATGTTCTATTCGCTTTGAATCATTTTCCAACGTATCCAATACCTGGTAAATGCTGTCTAGGTAGGCATTGAAATTACCCTCATCTACTGCTTGCGCTTGGACACTGTTGATAGACAACAATGAGATGAAAGTGAAAAAAATCAGGCTGGCAAACTGGTTTTTAGGTGAATTGGGCGGGTTCATCATCTTTTAAAGATAGATTAATCTCAGCATTGAATTGACTCCTTATTCCAAGTAGATCAGACAGTTTTATTTCCTTACTGTCAAATTTTTTGATTCCGATACAACCATCCCGCTTCTTTTCTCCACTTTAGGGTGAAAGCAAAAAAACATTGAGTTATACCCTTCCTGAAAACGAACGAACGCTGGTGGAACAATGCCAGCAAAAGGACCGGACGGCTCAACGTCAGCTTTTCCTGAACTATAAAGATGCTATGTACACAATACTCTTACGTATGTTGAATAACCCAGAAGAAGCAACTGATGCTTTGCAGGAGACGTTCATCAGTGTGTTCAATGGGATCGATGCCTTTGCCTTTCAATCTACAATCGGAGCATGGATCAAAACCATCACCATTCGAAAAGGGATCGAATTTCAACGAAAATCAAGTCGGCTGCAGACTGTACAAATGGACTCAATACATGAGGGCCCGGTGGTCTGGCCGGAACACATGACTGCTGAAGCCCTGGAGTTGGCACTAACTCGACTGTCTCCCGGGTATCGTACCGTGTTTTTACTGATAGAGGTTGAAGGATATACACATAGGGAGGTAGCTGGTATGTTGGATATCTCCGAGGGCACATCCAAGTCCCAGCTATATCATGCTAAAAAGTCATTGCAGAAACAATTGGAAGGGCATCAATATTCGTAATGGAAAAGAACAAGCGACAGTTGCAAAAACAGATCAATGAGCTACAGAATGTGGAGGCTCCGGACATCTGGTCAGGAATACAGACTGAGCTCAATAGCGAGGGGGAGCAGAATAAAACTTTTTTGACTCAAAGCATCGGTCATCTTCGAACTCACGAGGCTCCGGATGTTTGGCTTCAGGTACGAACCGGCCTGGATATGAAGCGACCTCAAACTGTGCTATGGCAGCGATTGGCCCTTGCCGCTTCAGTATCACTACTTGCAGTTTGTGCCTATCTTCTGGGTCTATCCAAGCCTAACGAGACCATCAGCTATTCCTCAGAAATTGTTGAAGGTTTTGAAGTAGGGTATGCCTTGCCTGAGATTTCTTCCAATGCTGATGATTTGATTTTGAAGTACATCCAGGAGAACTGCACTCGACTTGCCATCACGTGTCAAGACCCGGAGTTCAAGGCACTCTTGGAAGCCTACATGGAATTGCACAAGACCAAAGAAACACTGAACCAATCCATTCTGGAAAATACGCAACAACCTCAGCTTATGAAATACTTGATTCGAGTAGAGAAAAATCAGAATGAGCTTGGGAAAGACATGCTGAAAAAACTAAAAGAGATATGAAGCTCCTGGTCCATCATATCGTTTTTGTCTTGCTTTCGGTTTTTACTGCTGCCTATGGTCAAACCAAGGTGGAGGTGATTACAAAGACAGTGGAGGACCAGTTTATCTACCGTACTGGTGAAACAGTAAAAGTCGAAGGAAATGCAGCTCAACTTCGGATTCAATCCTGGGATCAACAAGAGGTGAAAGTGGTGATGAAGCTTATCTCCAAAGGCCTGGATAGAAAGATTGCCCAAAAAGAGCTGGCATATCAGAAGTATGTGATAGATCGGATTAACGATACACACGTCATTCGGAACTACTTGCTGTTGCCAAAAGGTCTGGAGAAACTGTCGACCATTCAGGAAACTGTCATCGAAGTTTGGGTACCAAAAAGTCTTAGGCTTGAGGTATCAAACCGATTTGGGGCTACTGAGCTTTTCGAGCTGGCTGGAAATCTTACCATTGCCAATGAATACGGTGATCTTTTGCTCGAAAAGTTGAATGCAGATTTAGTCGTGAATAGCATCTTCGGAGATATGAAACTCACTTCCTATTCCGGAGATCTGACGTGCACTTTGGAGCACTCTACCTTCTTTAGTGATGGGTTTATGGGTTCAGCTACAATGAAGACCAAGTTGGGTGATGTGGAATGGACAGGACTGCAGAATGTAAAGACCATCCGATTGGAAGCCCAACAGTCCAATGTCACCTTTCAGGGGATACAAACAGAAGCCTATCATTGGAAAGTAAAAACCAGGTTTGGCTCTATTCAATTTGAAGGGCAATCAGCCGAGAAAAAAATGGAGGTAGGTAGCTTCGCACTGCCTTCGATTGATGTAACTACAGACTTTGGTGAAATCATAATCAACAGATGAAAAAGATTGTACTACCATTGATTGGTTTGATGGCGACTTTTTGGCTTAGCGCACAAAAGATCGAGGTTGCCTCCAGCACGGAGGAAATGGACACAGCTAAGTTTTCGGGACTAATCAATAGTTACCAAAAAGTGATCATGGCCGAGCGCGAAGAGCTCACGCTGATTAAGGTAGACCTTTTAGGACCTTTACTGTATGCACTTTCTGGAATCGATACCGCCAAGCATAATGTGATTCGCGTCTCTTTCGAACAAAAGTTCAGACCGGAGTGGAGCTGGATTGCAGCGATCGAGGGTCAGGCCAATAAGAAGGAATTTACCGAGGTACGACTTCAGGGGAGTGCGCGATACTACTTCAATATGCAGAAGCGTATTTTGAAAGGGAAAAGTGCCAATAACTTTTCTGCCAATTACCTAAGTACTCGTGTCAACTACAAACGAAGACCTTTGGATGAAGACAGTCAGCTTTCTATTGATCTTTTGTTTGGAATTCAGCGAAGAATATGGAAATACGGCTTCATTGACTTTGATATTGGGATCGCCAATGTCATTGCCCCCTACGATGACAACACACCCGGTGTCGATTTCACTTCAAGTATTCAAATCGGGATCGCCTTTTAATTAACTACTAAAATTTTCTACAATGAATTTAAATCGAAAAACCATTCGACTGGGATTGCTATGCCTTTTCGGTTTGGGCATTATGAGAGCTCAAAGCCAGGAAGTTGTGCAAGACTCCGTCCTCACTATGCCAAAGACAAGGTATTTGACATTTGGCGTGGGAAGTATGTTCATTGAACTTAATGATGAACACATGTCACCACTGAATTACTATGGGGGTGCTCTGAATCTACAACTGGGAATACTCAAGCGGAAGAAGAAATCGCTCCGAAACCTTGCGATCAATGCAGCTTATACGACCCTCGGCCCCCGAGCCGACGGTAGGGAAATAGATCCCCAAAGCTTATATATCCGTTTTGACCTGGTGTATGCACAGCAGCACTACATCAAGTCCTTTTGGCGGGGCACTACTCGTTGGTACGGAGGCGGAAAATTAAAGTCACATTCCAACATACGTCTCAACCCTCAATTGGACGGTGGGTTCGTAACCTTTGTCTTTGCAAACGGACTGTTTCTTAGTAATGTAATTGAACGCGAGGTACGGATTTCTAGGCGACCACTGACCCTAAGCTGGCAACTGGACCTGCCTATTGTGAATCACACCATTCGGCCTGGATACCTGAATATCTATGATTTTGTCAATCCTGAAAGCAATTGGGTGAAGGAACGCGTGGAAGACAGTCAGTGGCGATCAATTGCTTCGTACAGCAACATTACTTCGACGCTTACTATGCTGTATCCGATAGGAACCAGCAATGCGCTTCGGTTTTCTTACGAATGGGACTTCTATCGAGTTGGGAGTGAACTCCAAGCTACCCAGGCCACCCATTCCTACCTTTTTTCCTTATTGTTTCACTTTTAATTTATTATGATGAAGAAGCTAATAGTAGTCTCATTATTCACCACATTTTTGAGCTGTGAGGATGCCTTTTTTGACGAGGATCCCAAGAACGATCCCTTGACCAATTTCGAAATCTTGTGGAGCCGCATGGATGAGCGTTATTCATTTTTTGAATACAAGGGAATTGACTGGGACTCGACCTATCAAGTGTATCGACCGCAGGTCCACCCCGAAATGGGTCCGCAGGAATTATTTGATGTGATGGAGAACATGCTTAACACCCTGAGAGATGCACATGTGAATCTTCGGACGGATTTTGATATTTCGTTTTATAACTACCATGAAGATGCACCCAGGAACTTCTACTTTCATGATGTGGAGAATAATTACCTTGGAGAGAGCCTTCGAATCACGGGGCGGTTGTGGAATGGGATCATTGATTCGGTCGGATATATTCACTATCCTAGTTTCCAACTTCCGATAGAGGAGGGGGACCTTGATTTTGTGGTTGACCGATTTGAGGGACTGAAAGGTTTGATTATTGATGTGAGGGATAATGAAGGCGGGGATCCCTTGTATGGATTTAGGCTTGCCCGGAGGATAGCATCTAAACGGGTCCATATTTACAGCACGATCTACAAAAATGGTCCCGGGAGAGATGAGTTTACGGAGCCATCCGATGCCTATCTTGATATTAACAAGGAGAAAAAATTTGATCTACCCGTTGTACTACTTACGAATAGGGTTACGTACAGTGCAGGTAACTTTTTTACTGCGATGCTCCGAGCTTTGCCCGATGTAACAGTGGTTGGGGACACTACCGGAGGAGGTGGAGGCGTACCCCTTGGTTGGGAACTGCCCAATGGCTGGCATTTTAACTTTTCAAATTCTATCACTTACCTGCCTGACGGATTCAATATTGAAGATGGAATACCACCGGACATTCAGGTGGATATTTCTGATGAAGACCGGCTTGCCGGTAGAGATACTATTTTGGAGACAGCACTCCAGCTTCTCCATTGAAATATTGTATGCAAGATTTTTTAGAGGGGTGTCGGTTGTAGCCCCTCTTTTTTATTCACTTTCCAGTTCGCTACCATACAAAAACGGCGAATAGTAGAGCATATAGCTTTTTCTGAAAATGAAGTGTAACCCACTTTTACAATTTATCGTAATATTGCAATGTAACATATTTTATAACCTTCGTATTTGGAATCATGGGACTGACAAAAGCAGATTTATTTACCAAAGAGCAAAATGAGCTGGCGCAAATGGCAAAAGTGTTTGCACATCCCGCCCGCATCGCCATCTTGGAACACCTGCTCAAGGCGAACCAATGCATTAACAGCTCACTGGTAGAAGAGCTAGGCCTGGCTCAAGCCACCGTATCCCAACATCTGAAAGAACTAAAATCCATTGGGCTGATCATGGGCACCATCGAGGGCACTTCCATGAGCTATTGCATCAACCCAAAAAAATGGGAAGAAGTCAAAATGCAATTTGCTGGGTTTCTAGATAGGTATGACCCGAACTGCTGCTAAAAAAATTTAAACTCAATGATCGTAATAATGCGATATAACTATGAATGAATATGTCATCACTTCCCAAAACCTGAACAACAGCCTGACATTTTATCGTGCACTATTAGGTAGGATGCCAGATCAAATGACCGGGGAGCAGTTGGTGTTCCACACGGAATCTACCCGCTTATGGGTAGTAGAATCAAAAGAAGTACAGCAACGCCAGTTCTTTCTTGCAATCGAAAAGCACGAACAGCTGCGATCCATTTATCAACGGATGAACCGCTTTATGAAACTGGAGAAGTTTAAAGATGATTGTGAAGCGTTAGGGTCTTCCTTTGGTTTGTTTGATCCAGACGGTCATCGCTGGAGAGTAGGTGATCTTGCTACAGATATTAACTATAATAAATGCTATTTCAATTAATAAATAAGTAAATAATAGAATTATGGAACCATTCAAATTTCACATCGGACTCAACGTCTCCGACATTGATCAAACCGTAACATTTTACAAAAAGCTCTTCAAGTCTCCTCCTGTCAAGGTGGAAAAAGATTATGCCAAGTTCGAACTGGACAACCCCGGCCTGGTAATCTCTTTCATCCAATCGGAGAAGGCTAGTCCTCAATTTGGTCACCTGGGAATTCGGGTGAATACCCAAGAGGAACTAGAACAAAGAAAAGCAGAGGTCGAATCGCTTATCGAAATTCAACTAGAAGAAAAAAACACCTCATGCTGCTATGCTATACAGAATAAGTTCTGGGTAAACGATCCTGATGGCTACGAATGGGAAGTGTATCATTTTCTAAAAGATGACAATAAGTTAAAGAGCGACCAGCCAAAAGATCAAAAAGAGTTAGTAGGTTGCTGCTAAAATGGTGGGGCTTCGTCCCCACTTAACCAATCCGTCAATATGTATCCAACGCTAGAAGAATACATCAGCAGTATCGTTGAAGATGCTGGCAACTTAGCCAAAGAAAGAATCGAAATTCTTGAGGCGATTGTTGCATACGTTTATTCCACTCCCAATCCCAGGCTTAACTTTATCTGTACGCACAACTCACGAAGGAGCCACCTGTCCCAAATCTGGGCGCAGGCAATGGCGGATAAGTTTGGAGTGGGGTTGGAAACCTTTTCTGGGGGTACGGAAGCCACTGCCTTTAATCCAAATGCAGTTGCAGCCATGCAGCGCGCGGGCTTTTCCATCGAATCCGGTGGGGGTGATAATCCCAAGTACAAGGTTCGACACACCGAGCGGATGGAAGCCATGATTGCTTTCTCCAAGAAATTTGAAGAAGCTCCCAATCCTACACAAGGATTCGCAGCCATTATGACATGTTCGGAAGCGGATGCTGAGTGCCCCATTGTCTTTGGAGCAGATCAACGTATCAAGCTTTTTTATGAAGATCCGAAAGTAGCTGATGGAACGCCACAGGAGTCGGCGACCTACGATGAACGATGTCGTCAGATTGCTACTGAGATGTATTACATTTTTAGCCAAATAAATCGCTAAGCAGGAATTCTAGGTGACGTAGGTTTGTTATTAACAAAACGAAATCAATGGCGATACCCACTCATCTTAAGCTCACCGTTCCTGAATCAGATTTGCCACGAATTGTCATTATTGGAGGAGGTTTTGGTGGGTTGATGCTGGCTAAAGGACTTCGTAAGGTCAAAGCGCAAGTAGTGATGCTCGACCGTAACAACTTCCACACGTTTCAGCCCTTATTGTATCAGGTAGCTACCGCCGGCCTGGAGCCCGACAGCGTGGCAGGTCCATTGCGAAAATCGTTGGACAAGCAGCCCAACTACATTTTTCGAATGGTCAAGGTAACCGGGGTCGATATGGAACACAATCTTGTGAATACGGCTGTGGGAGATCTGAAGTATGATTATTTGGTGATTGCCAATGGGGCCACTACCAATTACTTTGGCCAGGATCATTTACGAACCAGGGTTCTTCCTCTTAAACGAATCGTTCATGCGCTGGATTTACGAAGTCACATCCTTCAAATTTTTGAGCAGATCGAGTTAACTGAAGATCCTGAAGTACGAAAAAAGCTCTTTAACATGGTGGTTGTAGGAGGTGGGCCGACTGGGGTGGAAGTGGCAGGAGCTCTTTCAGAACTTAAAAATCACATACTCCCCAAGGACTACCCCGATCTTGATTTGAGCCAAATGAATATTTCTTTGATCGAAGGCTCGCCCAGATTGTTGAATGGAATGAGTGATGCAGCCGGGAAAAATGCGTTGACGTACCTCCAGAAGATGGGAGTGGATGTCGTCTTAAACACACAGGTGAAAGGCTACGATCACGGAGTCGTGGACTTGGGGGATCATAGCATCGAATCTGAGACCGTAGTCTGGGCGGCAGGAGTCAAGGGGCGAATCTTGAGTGGCATAACCGAGGATAAAACAAGTCGGTCAAGAATTTTGGTGGATCAGTTCAATCGAGTTGAAGGATCTGAAAATGTGTTTGCGGTTGGCGATGTTGCGGCCATGCAGTCAGAAGAGTATCCCAACGGGCATCCCATGTTGGCTCCGGTGGCCATGCAACAGGGAAAACACTTAGCTAAAAACTTTCAAAGGATTATCAAAGGAGAGGGACTAAGTCCGTTCAACTACTTGGACAAAGGATCAATGGCGACCATTGGCAGGAACAAAGCGGTTGTTGATATGCCCGGAGGACTACACGTAAAGGGCTTTATTGCCTGGCTGATCTGGATGTTCATTCACATTCTATACCTCATCGGATTCAGAAATAAGTTGATTACCCTCAACAACTGGATCTGGAGTTACTTTACCTATGATAAAGGAACGCGACTAATCATTCGAACTTTTTTGATCTCAAAACGAAAAAAATCCCTTGCCAGGGAATGACCATAAATCCTTCAAATATTCCATACTTCAAATCAGTCTTTTCAATTACGTTTCTCATCCTATTTTTGCAGCCTTAAAACTCAAAGCTTTTAAAAATGGAAGAGCAATCGATTGATCAGGATTTGCAGAAAGAACACCAGGAAAAAATTCAGAAGGTAGTTTCGGAAGTAGGTAAAGTAGTCATAGGTCAGGAATATATGGTCAACCGTTTGATGGTGGGCTTATTTACCAACGGGCACATTCTGCTGGAAGGGGTACCCGGTCTTGCCAAAACCCTCACCGTTAATGCGCTTGCTGACGTATTGAAACTTGATTTCCAGAGGATCCAGTTTACCCCGGACTTATTGCCTGCAGATTTGGTTGGAACGATGATCTATAACCAGCAGAAGTCAGAGTTCGAGGTCAAGAAAGGACCAATCTTTGCAAATTTGATCTTAGCAGATGAGGTCAATCGGTCACCTGCCAAAGTCCAGTCTGCTCTTTTGGAAGCAATGCAGGAAAAAACAGTCTCCATCGGAGACACCACCTACGAGCTCGACCGACCATTTCTTGTATTAGCTACACAAAACCCAATCGACCAGGAGGGAACCTATCCGCTTCCGGAAGCGCAGGTAGACCGATTCATGCTCAAAGTACACGTCAATTACCTAAGTAAGGAAGACGAGCTCAAAGTGATGAAGCGAATTGCTGACATGTCCTTCAAGCCCGAGCTACAGACAATCCTGACGAAGGAAGATATTTTTTCCATCAGAAATGAAGTAAATCAGGTATCTGTATCAGAAGCCATTGAGAAGTACATCATCGAATTGGTTTTTGCGACTAGAAATCCGCTCGAGTACGGATTGAAGGAGGAAGCACAGTACATTCAGTTCGGAGCTTCACCAAGAGCTTCCATTAACCTCAACCTCGCAGCCAAAGCGATGGCGTTCTTTGATCAACGTGATTATGTCTTGCCAGAAGATGTCAAAGAAATAGCTGACGATGTCATGAATCACCGAATCTTGCTTAATTACGAGGCAGAGGCAGATGAGGTCTCTACACACGATATCATCCAGTCGATATTATCTAAGGTTAACATCAATAATTGATCTTCCAACGAAATTTTATTCCGAGATCTGTCTGTTTACAATTCCTTAATAAACGAAATGCTGGGATAACAAACATCACATTGGTTTAATAAAAGCGTAACACCGTAACCGAAAGCAGTTAACATTCGATTTTCACTTTTGCGATCAAATTGATCTATCATTTTTAATTAAATCGCAAAATCGAAATGAAAAAATTATTAGCTATTGCTATTCTGATCGCTGGAACCCTTGTGATGGTTTCCTGTGGCGATGACGATGATCCGGTAATTTCTTTTGACCAACCAAATGTGACCGTTGCTTCAAGCGGAAATATTGATAATGGAGGTACTGGAACCGTTTCTTTCACTGTAACTCTTGACGCTGACTTGACTACACCTGCTAATTGGGTGTTGACTTCAACAGGTGTTGACGCAGCTACAATCGGGGGTTCTACTACAGGTACTATCGAAGGTTCTGGAACTGTAACTGTTGACGTGACCGCAGGAACTACTGCTGGTCCTGCTTCTGTTACCCTTGCTGTTACTAACCCTAGCGAAGATCCTGATGGTCTTTCTGATGATGCTACTGCTGTATTTGCAGTAAATGATCCTGCTGACAATGCAATTACTCTTACAGTTGCTGAGGACGATGCAGACAACCCACTTATCTCAGATGGTGACGGACTTACACTTGCTGACTTTGCTATCACTTCTGCTGATGGTCTTGCTTCACTAACTGTTTCAATCAATGGAGGAGCTGCTATCGATTTGATCGCTGAAGGAGCTACTGACGGATCCGATGCTACAATTGCAGCCGGTGCTACTGCTGTTGCTGGTTTGGTGATCCCTGCTGCAGCCATCTCTGAAGCTTATGAAGTTGGTAACGACAACGTTTTTGCTTTCACAGTTTCCGATACTGATGGAGACGATGCTACTGGTTCGATCAATGTCGATATCGGAGAAGCTGTTGCTACTTACTCTGCTGTCGCTACCACCGACCTTCAAGGAAATGACGGGTTCAACGTAGTGGGTGAAATCACTGAGGCTGTGACGTGGGATGCTACTCAAGTATACATTCTTACAGGTAGATTGATCGTTGGAAATGGTGGATCATTGACTGTTCCAGCTGGAACAATCATCAAGGGACAAACAGGTTCTGGTGTAAACGCAAAAGCAATCATCGTAGCTGTAGGTGGTACACTTAACATCAATGGAACTGCTGCTGAGCCGGTAATCATGACTTCTATCAACGACGGTATCAGCCCTGGAGAGATCGAAGGAACACTTGCGCCCGACGTAAACGGTCTGTGGGGAGGTCTTATCGTGTTAGGAGATGCCACTATTTCTGCATCTGCTACTCAAGTGCAGATCGAAGGTATTCCTACTTCTGTTACCCAAGGTCTTTACGGTGGATCTGATGATGATGATGACTCAGGTTCTATCTCATACCTATCGCTAAGACACGGTGGATCTAACATCGGTGCTGGTAACGAAATCAACGGAATCACTTTTGGTGGTGTTGGTTCTGGTACTACTGTGAACCACGTTGAGGTTGTTGCAAACCAAGATGACGGAATTGAGTGGTTCGGTGGAAACGTTAGTGTTACTAACGCGGTAGTTTGGAACTGCGGTGACGATTCAATGGATACTGATCAAGATTGGCAAGGAACTGTTGACAACTTCATCGTTGTTACTCCTGCTGGTGGTTCTGCATTCGAGATGGATGGTCCTGAGGGCGCTGCTGCAAGAGCAACTCCTGGATTCCACACGTTCACCAATGGTGACATCTACGTCGGTTCTGACATCGATCACTTGGTGGATTGGGATGGAACAACTAATGCTGCTTTAACTAACATCTTCTTCTTCGGACTTCCTGACGGATATCCTAACATGGATTCTGCCACTCCTATTGAATCGTTCCAAGGAGATGCAGCAGGAACAAGCTCAGCTTGGGAAGTTGTTTTGAATGACCAGGCAAAAGCTGACATTTTCGGTGATGCAGATGGCATCGTTACTGCAGTTGCTGATGAAGCCTCTAAAACAGTAGGTGCTGATGAGACTGTATTCGGCTGGACACTTTACAGTGTATCAGGCGAACTAGCTGATAACTATTAATAAATTATTAATATTCTTAAAACCCGCTCGGATTAGTCCGAGCGGGTTTTATATTGTTGAGATTAACCTTACCAACATACTTATGAGAAACCCTAAATCAATTTTTGCCCTACTTCTTTGTATTGTTGCCTCATTTACTTTCGCGCAAACAGGAACAATAAGAGGTACAGTAATCGAGGAGTCAAACGGAGAGCCCTTATTTGGAGTGACGGTCCAAATCAAAGGCACCACCACGGGCGCAATCACCGATTTTGACGGGAAATTTGAAATTAGAATAGCCCCAGGCACCTATGACCTACAGGCTTCATTTGTTTCATTTCAGACTGTTACCATAAGTGGTTTGGTAGTTGAGGAAAACGAAGTCACGGTCATCGATCAAATCAACCTTGCTGAGGATGTAGGGGTGTTAGAAGAGATTGTAGTGACCGCAGAGGTAATAAGAACCACAGAGGCAGCCCTCCTGACTGTCAAGCGAAAGTCCGCCAACTTGATTGACGGAATATCTTCAGCAAGTTTTAAAAAAATAGGAGACTCGGACGCAGCTGGGGCCGTCAAAAGAGTAACTGGAGTATCTGTCGAAGGTGGCAAATACGTATATGTTCGGGGGTTAGGTGATCGGTATACCAAAACCATGCTCAATTCTGTAGACATCCCAGGCTTGGATCCGGACAGAAATAGTCTCCAAATTGACATCTTTCCAACCAACCTGATCGACAACATGATTGTGTTGAAAACTGCTGTTGCTGATATGCCCGCTGATTTTACCGGTGGCGTGGTTAATATAGAAACCAAAGACCTGCCGGATGAAAAAATACTGGAGGCCTCGTTCGGGATCACGTTCAATCCATCGATGCACTTTCAGAGTGACTTCCTAAGCATTGAGGGGAGTAATACCGATTGGCTTGGCTTTGATACCGACCTAAGAGATTTGCCTACGGGCTTCGATGACGTTCCTACTCCTATTCAACGACCGGATAATGAGGTCTTTAATTTCAACAATAGCTTTTCAGAAGTCCTGGCTCCGGATGAAGGCACTAGTTTTCTAGACTACAGCCTCGGATTTTCCATGGGCGATCAGGTTCCAGTTGGGAATGGTGATAATAAACTTGGATACATACTTTCCGGTACCTACAAAAGCAGTCGCACACTTTGGTCGGATGCGGTTTATGGAGAATACCAGGTACCTGACCAGTCCGTCACGAGTGACCAGCTGATTACCGGTACCTTGGCAAGCGGAAATCAATCTTCAATCAACGTATTAGCCGGTGGACTGGCAGGTCTTGCATTTAAAACTCAGAACTCCAAGTATCGATTGACTGCCATGCACCTTCAAAATGGAGAATCAATTGCTGCACGATTCTTTGAAGTATCGGACCCCGAAGATGGCGCCACAGGAAAGTCGGACTACGTGGCAGAAAATGTTAACGTGATCACCTATACACAGCGAGGGTTGACCAACTTCTTGTTTAACGGAGAGCATCACATCAACGACGACAGTTGGGTGATTGATTACCGAATCTCGCCCACCTTTTCAACCCTGGAGGATCCAGACATCAGAAGGGCTGCATTTACCACAGACGCAGGAGGGCTTGACTTGAATCCTGGCGCTGCTGGAGTTCCTACTCGAATTTGGAGACAATTAGATGAAACCAACGTGGTTGCCAGGTTGGATATCACAAAAAACTCACAGCTTTTTAGTCGCGATGCGAAGTACAAAGCGGGTGTTTACTACCTCTACAAAGAAAGAGATTACAGCATTCTACAATACAACATGGCTTTTTTTGGGAGTCAGCCAGATTGGACGGTCAATGACCCAAATACCATCCTGGTGGATGAAAACCTGTGGCCAAATAGTGGCAATGGATATTTTCAGGATGGAAATACGGATCCCAACTCAAACGCATACAGCTCCAATGTAAACAACCTGGCGTACTACGTTTCTGCTGAGATTAGCCCTACTGAGAAATTGAAAACCATTGTTGGCTTGCGAGTGGAAGATTTCACGCAAAGACATACAGGAAGGGACCAGGAAGCGTCCGTTCGAATTCAGAATGATGTCAGTGCTGGTGCTACATTGAACGAGCAATTATTAAGGGATCTTCAAGAACAAGGTTTTAATATCCTAGAAGACGACAAGGTGTTGGATGCGATAGACTTTTTTCCCTCTGTAAACTTGATTTACGCACTAAAGGAGAAGCAAAATCTACGCTTTTCTTACTCCAAGACTATTGCGAGACCATCCTTCAAAGAACTGTCTTTCGCTCAGATTCTGGATCCGATTAGTAATAGGATTTTTAATGGAGGTCTGTTTGGGTACACCGATTCTGATGGTGACGTAGTTTGGGATGGGAACCTGCAAGAAACAAGAATTGACAATTTTGATTTAAGATGGGAATTGTTCCAGGAAAGAGGACAGACGTTTTCGGTCAGCGCCTTCTACAAGCGATTCGATAACCCGATTGAATTGGTTAGAATACGTCAGGCGCAAACCACCAATGAATTTCAGCCTAGAAATGTTGGAAGCGGACAGGTATACGGAGGTGAATTTGAATTCAGAAAGAGCTTAAGTTTTTTATCTCCGAAGCTTGAAAAGTATACCATTAACGGTAACGTTACCATCACCGAATCGATTCTGGACATGCAACAAGTGGAATTTATTGCAAGAAGGGATTTTGCGAGATCCGGTGAGACTATCGAAGACACCAGGAGAATGGCTGGTCAGGCTCCTTATGTAATTAACGCCGGAATTGGGTATGAAGATTTTGAGACCGGCTTAGATGCGGGTCTTTTCTACAATGTGCAAGGCCCAACACTCATCGTGGTAGGTGGGGCATTATTTCCTGATGTGGAAACCCAACCTTTCCATAGCTTAAATTTTAACCTGAATAAAAGCTTCGGTGAAGATCAGCGAACCTCAGTGAGCTTTAGCGTAAACAATATCTTAGATGATCGAAGGGAAGAGTTTTTTGAAAACTTTAATGCTACGAATCAGATCTTCCAGGGATGGTCACCCGGAGTTTCTTTTGGAGCATCGATTAGCTACCAGTTCTAAAGAAAAATCTACATAAGAAAGAGTTCAAAAAAGAGCCCGTTATTGCGGGCTCTTTTTGTTCCAATGGCTAGGACAATCCTTTTGACTTGATGGTCCTGCTCCAAGGTACCATTTCAGTTCCTGAACTCGCAGTTCGGTCAAACGAATTAACTCCTGGCATTTGCATGCATTGAACACTTGTTTGCCGTAATTCTTGCGGTAGTACAAGTCCCAGTCTTCCGGATAGAGAGCCCTTAGATGTCGATCTTTGTATTGTATCCAGTAGACCTGACTTTCTCTAAATCTTATAAGAAACTTTTTGTCTTCTTTGAATTGGGATTCAATCGTTTCGATGGTTTGAAGCATTTCCAAATCGATGGCATCATAGCCTTCACAAACTTCGGTGTACTTCATAGGCTTCTCCTTGTTTGAGTTGGTGTTACAGCCAAAAAGAACAACTAATAATAGCGTTACCAGACTGGGATTTTTCATTCGATTATTTTTTATTCAACTAACTTGACTCACTGCTAAAATAGGAGTTCTTAGGACGTTCAGCACATTATTTAAAAACAAAATAACGACTCTTTGGGTCTATTTATAGAATCGAAATATTATGCAGGTAAAATCCAAATCAAACCCAATAAATACAATACTGATCACCGGGGGTACTGGGCTTGTTGGGATGCGGTTAAGTGAACTGTTGTCCGAAATGGGCTACACCATCACACACCTTTCCAGAAGTCCGAAAAAAGGTCGATACCCTTCATTTTTTTGGGACATTGAAAGCAAAGAAATTGAGTATGAAGCGATCAAATCAGCTGATGCAATTATTCATTTGGCAGGTGCCGGTGTTGCGGACAAACGATGGAATGAAGAACGTAAAAAGGATATTTATAGAAGTCGGATAGATTCGACCCAATTACTCCGCAACAAAGTCGGAGAGTACAACCCGAACCTCAGGTATTTCTTGTCAGCTTCCGCGATTGGATATTATGGATGGGACACAGGGCCTGAGTGGGTGGACGAGACTGCCCCGAAGGGCGCAGGGTTTCTAGCTGATGTTGTTGCCGATTGGGAACAACATGTTGCCGAGTTTTCGACCTTAAGTATTCCATTTGGGATGGTAAGGATTGGGGTAGTCCTCAGTGAGAGAGGAGGAGCACTCGTGGAAATTGCCAAACCCATTCAGCTATTGGCAGGGGCTCCACTTGGCTCTGGCAAACAATTTATGAGTTGGATTCACCTGGATGATTTGTGTGGGATATTCATTCATATGCTGGAAAATGGTATACAGGGAAGAGTAAACGGGGTGGCTCCGCAACCAGTGACCAATGAAGCGATAACCCGGGCCATTGCCAAAGCCCTTAAAAAGCCTCTCTTCCTTCCAAATGTTCCTAAATTCGCCCTTAAGATACTTGTCGGTGAGATGGCAGATATGTTGATTGGAGGGAATAAAGTATCTTCAGAAAAGATTAGGAATTTGGGCTATTCATTCCGGTTTCCGGATATTCAAGAGGCCCTGAAAGATTTGCTGTAGTACATGGAAAAGAAGAAGATTTCAAAAGAAGAGGAAGCCAGGATCATTAATGCCTTTAAGGAGCGTGATTGGAGTGAAATCAAGAGCACGGATTCGTGGGTAATTTTCAAAGTAATGGGAGAATTTGTCCAAGGCTTTGAGAAAATGGCCAGGATAGGTCCGTGTGTATCAGTTTTTGGGTCTGCCCGGACAAAGCCGAACAACAAGTACTACAAAATTGCGGAAGAAGTTGCTTCCAAACTGGTAATGCATGGATACGGAGTCATTACAGGTGGTGGTCCTGGTATCATGGAGGCAGGAAATAAGGGTGCCAGTTCTCAAGGTGGGAAATCAGTGGGTCTAAATATCGACCTGCCATTTGAACAGAATAACAATATCTACATTGATAGGGATAAGAGTATTGACTTCGATTACTTTTTTGTTCGAAAAGTCATGTTTGTTCGATATTCACAAGGGTTTATTGTGCTTCCAGGTGGATTTGGCACGATGGATGAACTTTTCGAAGCACTCACCCTCATTCAAACGCACAAAATCGGTCGGTTCCCTATTGTGTTGGTGGGGCGAGAGTTTTGGAGTGGACTGGTGGATTGGATTAAGACGATTATGTTAGACGTTGAGGGAAACATAAGCCCCGAAGACCTTCAATTATTCCACATTGTTGAAGATGCCACACAAGCAGTTGAAGTCATAGATAATTTCTACAATAAATATAATTTGAGTCCTAACTTTTAGGCTGTTGCTTCTAATTTACCTGACGATTTGAAAAGAGAAGAAATCATCGAGATTATTGGGGCACGGGAGCATAATCTAAAAAACATTGACCTGACCCTACCCCGCAACAAACTGATTGTGATTACGGGGATCAGCGGCAGTGGAAAATCTTCCCTGGCATTCGACACCATTTATGCAGAAGGACAGCGCAGGTACATGGAGAGTTTCAGTGCCTACGCGAGATCATTCATCGGCGATATGGAGCGCCCCGATGTTGATAAGATTGAGGGATTGAGTCCAGTCATTTCAATTGAACAAAAGACTACTTCAAGAAATCCCAGATCAACGGTGGGGACGATCACAGAGATTTATGACTTTTTCCGATTGCTTTATGCGCGGGCAGGAGATGCCTACTCTTATTTGAGTGGTGAAAAAATGACGCGTCAGTCGGAAGACCAGATTGTGGAAATGATCCTCTCCAAATACGAGAATCAAAAGCTTACGCTTTTAGCTCCCGTAGTAAAAGGAAGAAAAGGACATTATAGAGAGCTTTTTGTACAAATCAGGAAGATGGGCTTTACCAAAGTGAGAGTGGATGGTGAACTGTGCGAACTGACACCAAAAATGCAAGTTGATCGGTACAAGACCCACGACATTGAGATTGTGGTTGATCGTATTAAAGTTTCAGAAAAAGACAAGAAACGAGTTCGGGAATCCATTAACGCCTCTTTAAAGCATGGTGACGGAGTCATGATGATTCAAACAGAAGATCACCATACCTCTCATTTCTCCAAGAATCTGATGGATGCTAAAACAGGCCTTTCCTACGATGATCCAGCACCCAATACATTTTCATTCAACTCGCCGTATGGGGCATGTCCAGAATGTAATGGACTGGGACAGATTGAAGAAATCTCAAAAGACTCTGTCATTCCCGATCCGACTCTTAGCATTAGTATGGGTGGGATTGCTCCATTGGGAGAATACCGGGACATATGGATCTTCAAGAAAATTGAGGCGATACTAAAAAAGAACAAAGTCAACCTTTCAACTCCAATCAACAAGATCCCCGAACCCGTACTGGAAACATTACTTTACGGAGATAGTGTTCCGGTAGCTGTTTCATCAGTGAAGTATCCTGGCACAGACTGGAATACAAAATTTGAAGGAATCATTAATTTCTTGGAAAAACAAAAAGACGGGGGTTCTGAGAAATTGCAAGCTTGGGTAAAAGAGTTTACCGATATCAGAGTTTGCCCCTCTTGTAATGGCTATCGACTAAAGAAAGAAGCACTTCACTACAAGTTAGGAGATAAGCATATTGGGGAAGTGGCGGAAATGGATATCCGAACATTGGCGACATGGACAGATGCAATTGAAGACCTGCTGAATGATCGGCAGAAGTTAATTGCAGCGGAGATTTTGAAGGAACTCAAAAAGAGGATTGGCTTCTTACTTGATGTGGGATTGGATTACTTGAGCCTTAACCGCTCGTTGCGTACGTTGTCCGGTGGTGAAGCACAGAGGATCAGACTGGCCACCCAGATTGGGACCCAACTCGTAAATGTCTTATATATTCTTGATGAGCCAAGCATTGGGCTACACCAAAGAGATAATGTAAAGCTCATTCATGCCCTCAAAGGTCTGAGAGATCTTGGCAACACTGTGATTGTCGTCGAGCATGACAAAGACATGATGCTCGAATCAGATGAAATCATCGATATTGGGCCAGGAGCAGGCAGGCATGGTGGACAGATTGTGGCAAAAGGAAATCCAGAGGTATTTCTCGAGCAGCAAAGTAAGACCGCGGACTACCTCAGCAATAAGATAAGAATAGAGGTTCCGAAGAGTAGAAGAAAACAGAATGGCAACTGGTTAGAACTTTCAGGTGCGTCGGGCAATAACTTGAAAAATGTTGATCTGAAGCTACCTGTAGGAAACCTGGTCTTGGTCACTGGGGTATCTGGCAGTGGTAAATCAACTTTGATCCATGACACATTGTACCCACTGTTAAAAAAACATCTTTATAAAAGTAGGAGAGAACCACTTCCTTTTCAGAAAATCTCAGGTCACGAGCAGTTTGATAAAATCATTGAGGTAGATCAGTCCCCGATTGGGAGGACTCCACGATCAAACCCAGCAACGTATACGGGGGTATTTTCTGAAATTAGGAGCCTATTTGCTCAACTTCCTGAGTCGAAAATTCGAGGATACAAACCCGGAAGATTTTCTTTTAATGTGAAAGGAGGAAGATGTGAAACTTGTGGTGGAGGTGGAATGAGACTGATAGAAATGGACTTTTTGCCTGATGTACATGTGCTATGTGAGACCTGTAAGGGAAAAAGGTATAACAGGGAAACGTTGGAAGTCCGATTTAAAGGCAAGTCTATTTCTGATGTACTAGACATGACTGTCACCCAGGCAGTAGAGTTCTTTGAACACCAACCCAGAATTGTAAGAAAACTGATCACCCTAGACGAGGTCGGTCTAGGTTATATTACGCTTGGGCAACATGCTACCACTTTGTCGGGAGGTGAAGCTCAACGCGTAAAACTGGCCACAGAGCTCAGCAAAAAAGATACTGGTAAGACCTTTTACATTCTTGATGAACCTACCACTGGGCTCCATTTTCAAGATATAGAGCACCTGCTAAATGTCCTTCAAAAACTAGTAAATAAAGGGAATACCGTCTTGATCATTGAACACAATATGGATGTGATCAAGGTGGCTGACTACATTGTCGACCTAGGTCCTGAAGGGGGTGATGGCGGTGGCCAGATCATCGCTTCAGGCACCCCCGAAGAAATCATCAAGGTGAGTGAAAGCCATACCGCCAAATTCCTTAAGATGGAGCTTAATTGACCCCTATGGCTAAAATTTCTTCAGTGAAATAGTAATAGTCGCCCAGGTAATCAAATGCAAAATCACTCTCTTCAATGATAAAATGATCCGATACGGAGATCTCATTATTGACCACTTCGGAAAGTAAATACTCCTTCATCAAATTTCCTTGGTAGTCATAAATTCTCACCTTTTCCTGAAAGTCAATTTCGGCACCTGGCTGTATTTCCAATCCCTGATTGGTGGTCAGGGTTGCCTGGGGGTCTTTCAAAATAGCAGATACCGCTATTAATGAAAGTACAAGTAATGTTTTCATTCTTAGTCTATTTTAAAATTGAGTTTTTTGACATCTTATCGTACGATTAAATGATAGTAGAGGTTTGTTAAATGTTACTAATGTTAGGATCCTTTTTACGTATCCCTTGAGATAAATTAGTTTTGACTACGTGACCAAGAGAAAGATTTATTGGCTTTGTCAGCTTTTAGGCTGGAGCGTATACGGCCTCCTCCAGATTGTAGCATATACAGCCGGTAGCGGCTTTGACAACGAACAAGCAATCGGGGTACTCTTTCAGGTGGTCTATTATATCCTTACCACTCATTTGCTTCGTTGGATCTTTATTCAATTCGGCTGGTTAAACCTTCGGCTTTCCAGGCTTATTCCAAAACTACTCGTCGCGAATCTCTTCTTTAGTTTTCTGAACTATGGCTATTTACTTCTAATCGAACACTTTACGACAGGAATTACCAAGACTGACCTTCAGCTTGTCACCATTCTATTAAATACCGTCATCTATTGGGCGGTCTACTTTCTATGGACGATCTTTTACTTTGCCTTCCATTACGTGGATCGCTACAATAAATCGATAAAGGCTGAGACCGCTGCTCGTGAAGTGGAGCTAAACAACCTGAAAGCGCAATTGAACCCGCATTTTATTTTTAATGCTCTTAATAGTATCAGGGCATTGGTTGATGAAGATCCCAAAAAATCAAAGGAATCAATTACCCAGCTCTCTCATATTTTGAGGAACTCCTTGGTCAGTGATCGGAAAAAGCTGGTTCCATTTTCTGAAGAACTGAAGACAGTAATGGACTATCTGTCCTTGGAGACCATAAGGTATGAGGAACGCTTAACGACAAAATTTGATATTGACAGAAACTCCGGTCGGTTTAGAGTCCCGCCGCTGATGCTGCAAACGCTTGTTGAAAATGGAATTAAACACGGGATTTCGACACTGAAAAAGGGCGGCGAAATAAGTATTACTTCCAAAGTTAGGGGAAAACATCTGCATCTTGAAATTCGTAATAGCGGTCAGTTGATAAAATTATCTGAAGGCGGGAAGGGTTTTGGAATAGAGAACACCAAAAAGAGGCTAGATCTTATCTTTGGAGATCGTTCTAGTTTTGAAATAAAGAATGAAACTGCGGACATAGTTTTATGCACGTTAAATGTCCCAACCTACGATGGGGCAGAATTTTCATAAATGATTAATCAGAAAATATGAAAGCCATAATTGTAGATGATGAAAGATTAGCCAGAAAGGAGTTGACCTCTCTGCTGGAACACCACCCAGAAATCGAGATCATCGATGAAGCAACGAATGCTGACGAGGCCATTGAGAAAATTGATAAACAAAATCCGGATGTTATTTTCCTAGATATTCAAATGCCTGGCAAGACAGGTTTCGAGCTTTTGGAAAATTTGGAGCGAGTTCCTCAGGTGATCTTTACGACTGCTTACGATGAATTTGCCTTGAAAGCATTTGATTTTAACGCGTTAGATTATCTACTAAAACCAATCCAGCCCGATAGGCTATCGGAAAGTATCAATAAAATAAAGTCTAAGATTTCCGGAAGGAGAAATGGAAAAGATAAGAAGCTGGATGCCGATGATCAGGTGTTTGTAAAAGATGGGGATAAATGCTGGTTCGTCAAGCTAGAGGATGTTCGACTTTTCGAGTCTGACGGCAACTACATAAAAGTATATTTTGATAAGTATAAGCCTATGATTCACAAATCGCTCAATGCCCTTGATGAGCGCCTGGATGACCGAAGTTTCTTTCGTGCCAGTAGGAAACACATCATTAATTTGGGATGGGTCGAATCCATTGATACCTGGTTTAATGGGGGGCTATTGGTTCAACTTAGAGGGGGTGAGAAAATTGAAGTGAGTAGAAGACAATCTGCAAGGTTTCGGGAAATGATGAGTCTTTAACCTTTCACTCGGTCAAGAAATTCTTTTTCTACCTTCCAGTCCTTCGACAAGGTGAGAATAGCAGTCGTTTCCATTTCAGTGACATACCCTTTTTTGAAGTTCTCTTCCCATGATTCCAATAGGTATTTGATGCGATCCTCAGTTTTCATTCTGGAAAATACCTTCAGGAGGAATTCTCTTGATCGTTCAAAAGCAGACATGTAATCTTCTGCAATAAATTCATTGGCCCATTTCATTTCACTTTCTGCATCTAAGCTGATTGCAGCTTTCTCAAGCATCGATTGCTCTTCCTTGTCCAAACCGTGATAGTGGAAGATCAGCGATTTTAAAAGCAGGATGGCCTTTTTGGTGAATGAATCCATATAGTCAAATTTAGAGGTTATTCATCAAAAAATAATTGTAGAGCAATATCATCAGCGACAAGGTAACCCTTTGGAGTCAGTTTTAAACATGATCCTGTGGCAGAAACCAATCCAAGTTTTAGGTATTGCTCAATGGTCTCACGGTACTTCTTTCGTAAGTCTATCCCAAACTGGGTTTCAATTTTTGCAAAGGAAATACCATTTGCAGTTCGTAGACCAGTCAGAATTCGCTCATTCAGTAGTTGTGTTAATGATAGCTGTTCCAATTCAACTATCACATTTTGGCTAGTGATTCCCTCAATGTATTTGCGGTTGTTTCTTACATTAAATTGCCGTGAATTCCCATTGAAAGAATGTGCTCCCGGACCTACTCCTAAATAAGGAGATCCAGCCCAGTAAGCGCTATTATGTCTCGAATAATACCCTGGCTTACAAAAGTTAGCTACCTCATAATGCTCATAACCATGCTCACAAAGCATTTTGATGGCGTATAAATACTGCTTTGCTGCGTTATCTTCCGGGATTTCTTTCAGTTGACCTTTTTGATGAAGACGACCAAAAACCGTCCGATTCTCAATAGTCAATCCGTACAATGAAATATGCTGTGGATTTAGTGTCAAAGCCGCCTCAATATCCTCTTGCCAGTGGGTACTTCCTGTCCCCGGTAGTGCATAGATCAAATCAATTGAAATGTTTGCAAAGTCAGATCTTTTTGCGTTCAAATATGCCTCCTTTGCTTCTGTAGCAGAATGTATGCGATTCATCCATGCCAGAGAGGTATCGGCAAATGTTTGGAACCCAATACTTAACCGATTGATTCCGGCTTTTCTTAGTGATTCCAACTTGTTCAAATTCAAGTCTTCTGGGTTAGCTTCGAGCGTGATTTCAAGATCGTTGGCAAGCTCAAAACTGTCTCCGATGATTTTTAGCAGATTCTCAATTTGCACACTCTCAAGTATGCTCGGCGTACCACCTCCAAAATAGATTGTTTGTACAGCTTCATCCAAGTAATTAGCTCGATTAACCAATTCTTGTTCAAGGGCGTGAACCATCTCGTTCTTTGTCTTAAGATTTGTGCTGAAATGGAAGTCGCAATAATGACATGCTTGCCTACAAAAAGGAATATGAAGATAAATACCGGCCATAGCAAGTCAACGTGTTTTGAATATGTAATACGACTTATTTCGATCCAAGTAAGCAAGTTCAGTCATTTGGCATCGTCTAAATTGCAGTCTCAATGCGGAAATTTAAAATTTTCATTGCTTACATTTTCCCTATTTGCTGTTGGTCGCAGCTAGACACCAAAATCTTCGTTGATGGACACCTAAGTCTTCAAAAGGTGTTTGAGGATACCGTTTCCCTCTCTGCCTTTGTTGAATCAGAAAAAATTAACTGGATTAATCAAAATTATATTTTCTGTGGACTGGACTCTATCATGCCTACAGGCAACGTCATCAACGTATATCTTCATAAAGGATCAAAATCATCAGTTGACATCGCTGGAATGCGAAGTAAGGGAATTGCGAACAGACTTTTGAGGTTGTTAGATGATCATGCAAATAACGGATACCCATTTGCGTCGGTTTCAGTCAGGACAGCCGTAGAAAAAAATAAACTGAGTGGGCTGATTCAGATTAGTAAAGGGCCCGAGATTCGTTATGATTCCGCCTTCTTCTTTACAGATCCGGCGACTAAAAAAAGTTACATCTATCAGCTTTTAGGCACTTTCCCCGGAACAACTTTTAGCGAGAAGACTTATGCTTCACTCGCGAGTAGAATCGAGAGAGCACCTTTTTTGTCATTGAAGCGTCCAGCAGATGTTTCATTCTCCAGAGGGAAAGCCAGGATATATCTCGATTTGGAGGAAGAAACGACTAACAGCTTCAAAGGAGTATTGGGACTGCAACAGAATCAGCAAGGTGGTACCTCCCTGGTTGGGAGCATAGCCCTTTCTGCCAAAAACCTCTTCAGCTCTGGTCATCAGTTTAAGCTAAACTGGGAAAGTTTTGCAGAGAACTCTCAAAAACTCGACTTGTACTACCTGCACGCTTTTCCCCTTAAAGCAAGGATTTCTCCCCATTTTGGGTTTTCGCTCATAAAACAAGATACGACATTCATAACTCGTACTACGCGCATTGGTGTTAACACTTTCATTGGCTCAAAGGTCGAACTCCAATTGATCTATGAGGGGTCCAGAGGGTCGCTAATTTCTCCAACAGTTGAAGAACTGGAACTTCAGGATCTCGCTGATTATCGTAGAAGTTTTTATGAGATTGGAATTTCTAAAGGCTTTCCAGCTTTACTGAACTCCTATAGGCGGGGAATTAGTTGGAGCGCAGGTGTTGGAATAGGTTCTAAGGAAATTGAAAGAAACGGATCAATCCCACGAAGTTTTTATGATACCCTGAGCTTAAGAACAGATTTTTTTCGATTGAATGCCCGATTCACTTTTCAAATTAAGGTAGCCAAAAGGCAAGCGATTTATCACGACATACAAGTTGGTATTTTAGAAAATCAGCAGCTTTTGGTCAACGAGCTGTACAGGATTGGCGGGCTTTCCACACTAAGGGGGTTCAACGAACAGAACTTCTTTGCTAAAAACTATGGATTAAGCAGGCTGGAGTTTCGGTCATTTTTTGAGAATGAAAGTTACTTATATGCCTTTTATGACCAACTTGTTTTTCAAAGAGAGGCGGAATTAAGCAATCCATTCGGAATTGGATTAGGGTTTGCGCTGGACACTTCAACAGGTCAGTTTAGTTTTGCCCTTGGCGCCGGCAAAGATGAAAATCAGAATCTGGCGTTTTCTGAATTGAGAGTACATTTTGGGTTTACAACGAAATTCTAATTTGCAAAAGACAGCATTCCTTTTAGTGATGGTGCTCAAGAGCGCTTGTGTGGTCGGTCAGCTAGATACCACAGTAATTGGTAGCTTGAATCACACCCTTGTCGAGGTAAAACAAAACGGTCAAATCGATCCAATCGTTGAGCTTTCGAATGCGACATCAGTGGGTTTCTATTTTAGTAGAGGGCAAGACAATTTGATTCGGATATGCAATGGGGGCATCACCACTGTTTGGATCGAAGGAAGATTTGTTCAAAGTATTACTAATTGTGGTTCACTTCATCTCGACAGTCTAAGTTTTTCCTCTCAGAAAGAAACGCTATTCATTAGTTTTTTTGCTCAGGACGGACTAAGTGCTCTTAAAGTAGAGAAGCTCGGATTAGTTGAAAATCAAATCATGGGTCATGGAAGAAAAATCATCAGAATGCAGAGGTCCCAGTTTGAAGATTTCATTATTGTGGGGTCAATTTGCCTGTTAGTTCTCACCGGATTTCTGATTTCTAATTACCCGGGAAGAATCTCCTACCTTTTCAATCGATCCTTTAGTCTGAAGCTAACATCGTATGAGTTCGCTGATACACAACTATTTAGTAAAGTAGGGATCTCGTTTTACCTATACCTCAGCTTCATTTCTGGGTTTGTTTGGGTTTATTTTACCAGACTGGATCAAATCGGGACATTCATGGAATTGCTAGGGTCCTGGATCCAATTATCTGGGGTTGTGCTCTTGTTTATTTTACTCAAATGGACTTTGACCGTTGTATTATCAAGTTTGTTCAACTTCAGGGGGTTCCATCACTATTTGGTATTTGATTTCATAAATGTTTCGCTGATTTTTACTGTGATTGCCTTTGGGCTCATGGCTCTTAGTTTTAGTTTTGGATGGCCGAGTAGCCCTGTTACCTATCAAATACTGGTCGTGATCGTTGGCTTTGTTTTAGGTGCTACGATCATCTATGCGATGCTAAAATTTGTTAACAATACATCGTTAAAAAAACTACCTATAATTACCTACCTTTGCGCTACCGAAATTATCCCTGCTATCCTAATTGCTGGATGGTTCTTTAAATAATTATAAAAAGCAAAGCTAAATATGAGTGCTACTGAGGAATTACTTGTGAGAGACAAAGAGCGAATGAAGGAGGTGAAAAGCATATTAGTGTCTCAGCCAGAGCCTTCTGATCAGAATTCTCCCTATCATGGATTAGCAAAAAAGTACAATCTGAAAATTGATTTTAGAAAGTTCATTGATATAGATCCGGTGGATATCAAAGAGTTTAGAAAACAGAAAATCAATATTCTTGATCATACTGCAGTCATATTTACAAGCAGAAATGCGATCGATCATTTTTTCAGGCTTGCTCAGGAAAGTAAGATCGAGATACCCACTGATATGAAGTACTTCTGTATCTCAGAAACTACTGCCAATTATCTCCAGAAGTACATCGTTATCAGGAAAAGAAAAATTTTCACTGGTGAACGAACAGCCTCAGATCTGCTGGCAGTAATTAAGAAACATAAAACGGAGAAGTTTATTTTCCCATGTTCAAACATCAGAACAGAGCATATTCCAGACTTTCTAACTGAAAACGGATATGATTGGTCGGAAGCTACAATATACAGAACAGTTGCTGCTGATTTATCTGATCTTGATGATGTTACGTACGATGTAATTGCGTTCTTCAGTCCTTCTGGTATAGAATCATTATTCACAAATTTCCCTGAATTCAAGCAGAATAATACGCGGATTGCTGCATTTGGTCCGACAACATCCAAGGCGGTGAAAGATGCTGGACTGGTTTTGGATATCCAAGCCCCACTGCCGAATGCTCCTTCGATGACAGGTGCTCTTGAAGTTTATATTAAAGAGGCGAATAACATTACTTGAGGTAAGGGTAAATCAATTGTAAGCGTTATACTTACAATATGAAAAACAGCTGTCTCAAGGTATGTTTTCTGATCGGTTGTTTCGCTGCACTGGAGGTTAGCGGTCAAAATGATTTTTTCTTTAATCATTACATGTTCAACCCCTCCTACTTCAATCCTGCTTGGACGGGGTTAGAGGACCAGGCTTTTGTTGCTGCTCACCATAGGACGCAGTGGGCAGGGTATGATGCTTCTTTTGATCCTGAAGGTGCTCCGACGACTCAGCTCATCACCGCCGTGATTCCGGCCAGAGGAAGGCTTGCAGGTATGGGAATCTCATTCGTGAACGACAGGACAGGTCCATTGACTTCCATTCAAGCCAGAATAGCGCTGTCCACTAGTTTTGAAATTAACTCGGGGCAATTGTATATCGGTATTATGCCCTCACTTAATGTCGCATCGATAAATGCTAATTTCAGGCCCTCAGATCCAAGAGCAGATGATTTAATTCCCATAGGTAACGAATCCCAATATCGACCCAACCTTCATGCCGGAGCGATATTTCAATCAGAGCGTGGATATTATGTCGGTGTTTCTGCCGAAAATATTCTTCAACCGAGCTTTGATTTTTCAACAGATGCATCCAATCAAATTGAGGCGAATTACAACGTGTTGTTTGGCAGGCCTTTAGGAATATCGAGAAACTTAATATTGAAACCGACAGCACTGGTCCGTTCCGACCTGAATTCCTATTCGCTAGATCTAACTGGGATTTTGGAATATGATGAAAAGATGTGGGGCGGTTTGGCTTTTAGAAGGTCCGAGTCGGTAAGCATACTGCTTGGCTATTCATTTTTAGAAGATAGAAAATTGAGAGCCGGTTATTCGTTTGATTACGTCATTAGTGATCAGGATGCGAAAGAGCCCACTTCACATGAAATTTTTATCAGATACAATCTTCCAGATCTAATATTCGGAGGTAGGAAGGCAGTCAAAACCCCACGATTTGCATTTTAGTTGATAAGCGTTGGTTTGCTCGTGATTGAAGTATTGATTGGAAAAGTTGGCTGTTACGTCCCGGTGATTATATATTTAGGTCGAATATCGTACAATAATTCTTGCTAAAGTTTGTTTATTTT
>CAZQDI010000033.1:0-29033 GCA_964591785.1 uncultured Roseivirgaceae bacterium | reverse complement strand
GTTTTCGGTTATTAAGGTTTAATCTTTTATTTAAAATTCTTTAATGCTTAGCGTGTTTGAAGTGGACGTTTCCAACTCATGGATGAATGCCTCCGTTCGTCTCTTGGATTTGGACAAGGCTACTCTTCCTGACCGGACGAATTCCAATAAATCATACGGAAGCAGTGCATCATAAAGTTCATGCGTCTCCTGCTTATAGCCTGTTTTTTCGATCACAATTTGATCGCCCTCAGTGGCAATAACTTTCGCGCCATGATTTCTAATCAGCTGTTCCAATTCACTATTTTTCTTATATACATCGAGAGATAATTTGTACAAAGCTATTTCGCGATAGTAAATCTCATTTTCTTCATAGTAAAATGATCCAAGTACATCCACCACCTTTCTGATTTGTTTGACAATCTTTTCAACTTCAACTTCCGCAAGAAGGACTACCAGCGTATACCTGCTCACACCCTTAATCTCAGAGCTGGATACATTTAAGCTTCGAATGTTGGTTTTTCTCCTATTGAAGATGATTGTGATCTTATTTAGCAGACCGGGTTTATCCTCTGTTAGTATTGATATTGTAAATAACTTCTCTTCCATTATTCCAATCTTATTTTAGAAACACAGCTACCAGAAGGGACCATGGGAAATACATTTTCCTCTTTTTCCACTACGATTTCTAAAAGACTTGAGCCTTCAGTATTTAACCATTGATCAAAAGCAGAATTGAGGTTTTCTCGATTTTCCACGCGTTGCGCAGGAATATGGTAACTCTCAGATAGTTTTATGAAGTCTGGGTTTTCCATTTCGGTAAATGAATATCGCCGATCAAAAAACAGCTGCTGCCATTGTCTAACCATCCCGAGGAATTCATTATTTAAGATCAATATTTTTACCCCAACCTTGTACTGCATGATCAGGCCGAGTTCTTGTAAGGTCATCTGAAAACCTCCATCTCCAATAATACCAATTACTTGTCGCTCTGGGGCTCCAATTTTTGCTCCAATGGCTGCAGGAAGACAGAATCCCATGGTACCTAGTCCTCCGGAAGTTATGTGACTTCGATTCTGATCAAATTTGTAATACCTGCTGGCCATCATCTGATGCTGTCCAACATCTGTTACTACAAGAGATTTTCCATGGGTGTATTCTGAAAGTCTGTGAATGACTTCCGCCATTGTCATTTTTTCACTATCTGGTTCTATCGACTTCTTGATAGCTTTTTCCATCTCAATTCTGTCACAATCATGAAATTCGCTTAGCCATGAGTCATGTGAATTTTCATTTACTAGCGGGATGAGTGCGTTCAGCACTTGTTTAGCATCTCCGTTTATCGCCACATCCGATTTTATGTTTTTGTCAATTTCAGCTGGGTCAAGTTCGATGTGGATGACTTTGGCCTGCGCAGCATAGGTAGTAACATCTCCTGTGACACGGTCATCAAATCGCATACCAATGGCAATGAAAACATCACATTCGTTTGTTTTTACGTTGGGACCATAGTTTCCGTGCATTCCAGTATATCCCACATATAATGGATGTCTTGTAGAAAATGCTGACAAACCTAATAGGGTGGAGGCAGCCGGTATTCCGGTTTTCTCAATTAGTGACTTTAGTTCGTCCTCCGCGCCAGATAATATCACACCCTGACCAAAAAGAATGTAGGGCTTCTTTGCTTCATTGATCAATTGTGCCGCGGCTTCAAGTGGCTCTTTTTTTAATTCAGGGTAGGGGTGATAGCTTCTAATACGCTCACAGGGCTGATATTCATATTCAAGGGTCGTTTGTTGTGCATTTTTTGTGATATCAATGAGCACCGGCCCCGGGCGTCCGGACTTTGCAATGTAAAAAGCCTTAGCAATAGCCTCTGGTATTTCTTCTGCGCTTGTAACTTGAAAATTCCATTTAGTTACTGGCATGGATATGCCAATAATGTCAGTCTCTTGGAACGCGTCGCTTCCTAGTAAATGACTAGCAACTTGTCCTGTGATACATACCAAAGGCGTTGAATCGATCATTGCATCAGTAATACCTGTGATAAGGTTCGTAGCACCCGGACCAGAGGTGGCAAAACAAACTCCCACTTTTCCAGAGGATCTTGCATACCCCTGAGCTGCGTGGATCGCACCTTGCTCATGTCTCGATAAAATGTGATTCAATTTATCAGCATAGCCATAAAGTGAATCATAGACCGGCATGATTGCCCCGCCAGGATAGCCAAAAATGGTGTCTACACCTTCTTCAATGAGGCATTTTAATAGTGCCTCGGCACCCATTATTTCTTGGTCCTTTGTTTTTTGCTCTTCTACTTCAAGTGTCGATGTTTCCATGCTACATCCATTTATTTTCACTGTTATTCATCTGTAACACAACCTTCAGAAGCTGTCGCCACTGAGTTGATATATTTCTTAAGTACTCCTTTTGTCGCTTTGTATGCTGGCTGAACCCAGTTCTTTCTACGTTCATTGAGCTCACTTTCAGATAGTTTGACGGTGAGTGTATTATTAATCGCATCAATTGCGATAATATCTCCATCTCTAATCAATCCTAACGGTCCACCTTCCTGTGCTTCGGGGGTAATATGACCGACGACAAATCCATGTGATCCTCCTGAAAATCTTCCGTCTGTAATTAGGGCGACGTCTTTGCCAAGGCCTGCCCCCATCACTGCTCCCGTTGGTTTCAGCATTTCCGGCATTCCTGGTGCCCCTTTAGGTCCAGAATACCTTATTACAATTACCTCTCCCGGCTGTACTTCATGTCCAATTCCTTCAATTGCAGTGAACTCATCGTCGTAGCAGCGTGCGGGCCCCTCGAAATATTCTCCTTCCTTGCCTGTGATCTTAGCCACAGCACCTTCAGGCGCAAGGTTTCCTCTGAGAATCTGTAAATGTCCTGTCTTCTTGACAGGGTTAGTTACGTCATGTACGATCGTCTGATCCTGTTTCAAATCCCCGTACCCTTCAAGGTTTTCGGCTAGTGACTTACCTGTTACTGTTAGACAGTCACCATTTAAGTATCCGGCCTTTAGCATTAATTTCATTACAGCGGGGATTCCACCAGCATGATGGAGGTCCTCCATTAGATATTCGCCACTAGGCTTAAGGTCTGCAAGGAAAGGAGTGGTATCTGAGATGCGTTGGAAATCATCCAACCCAAGAGGAATATTGACAGATTTTGCCATGGCAATCATATGTAGTACTGCATTGGTGGAGCCACCCAAGATCATGATGATGCGGAGTGCATTGTCAAAAGCCTCCTTAGTCATAATATCTGAAGGTCGAATATCCTCCTTTAGCATTTGCTTGACTGCTAATCCAACTCGGTTTGTTTCCCTTTTCTTGTCCTCACTTTCGGCAGGATTGGAAGCTGATGTCGGTAAGCTCATCCCTAGCGCCTCAATTGCGGAGGACATGGTATTCGCAGTGTACATTCCTCCGCATGCTCCAGGTCCAGGAATTGAATTTTTTATAATTCCCTTATAGTCTTCGTCAGAAATGTTTCCTCCAAGTTTTTGACCGTAGGCCTCAAATGCAGAAACAATATTTAAATCTTCTCCTTTCCATTTGCCCGGTTTCACCGTACCTCCATACACCATCAGGCCGGGTCTATTGAGTCTCCCTAATGCCATAATTGAACCGGGCATATTTTTGTCACAACCAACCACGGGGACAACGGCATCGTAAAACTGCGCATTTGCTACAGTTTCGATTGAATCAGCAATGATATCCCTTGAGACTAGTGAATATTTCATGCCTACTGTGCCGTTGGACATGCCATCACTTACACCTATGGTGTGAAAAATGAGGCCTAGTAAGCCCGACTCATTCACACTTTTCTTTACTTGATGAGCAAGAATATTCAAATGCATATTGCAAGGATTGCCTTCAAACCCTGTACTCACAATGCCGACTTGACCTTTGTTTAGATCACTTTCTGATAAGCCTAAAGCGTATAACTGTGCTTGAGAACCAGGTTGTGATGGGTCTTGCGTTAGAGTTTTGCTGTACTTGTTTAATTCGCTCATTTTTTATGGCATAAAAAAAGCCCCACTCTGTTTGAGAAGGGCTTTAATAAGTTAATTTATTATCCACCTTCTCAGCTTGAACTGATAACAATTACGTTATTATTGACAATATTGAGAATGAATTCCTTCATTGTGGACTGGGTGTCTATAGTTTACTAGATAATGCAATTTAGAGAAAGTTTAGTTGATTCACTGTTGATACTCACGCTTCCCTTCTCTTCGACATACCAGGCAATCATATCTCCCACTTTAGAGCAAGTGCTTGGATCACTACCCCTGGACAGGTCTTTAGTCACAATGTCGTTGTTTAATGCCCATTTCACTCCATTCCTTATCATTTCTGCCTCTTGGAAAAGACCGAAATAGTCGTACATCATGGCTGCTGATAAGATAGTGGCCATCGGATTGGCAATGTCCAAACCTTTTGCTTGCGGAAATGAACCATGAATGGGTTCGAACAGGGCTACATCGTTACCAACTGAAGCTGATGGGAGCATTCCCAAAGAACCAGTAATTACACTTGATAGATCCGAAATAATATCTCCAAACATATTTTCAGTCAGAATTACATCAAATTGACCTGGGTTGATCATTACCTGCATGGCTGCATTATCTACAAACATGTAATCCACTTTGACATTGGGATACTCTTCACTGATTTCTTGAACTACCCTCCTCCAAAGTCTTGAAGTTTCTAGGACATTAGCTTTATCAATTAGCGTCAGCTTGTTTCTCCGATTGGTTGCTGCCTCAAATGCTTGGTAAGTGATTCTGCTAATCTCTGTTTCGTTGTATTTGCACAAGTCTGTAGCAACTGCCTTATCAGCAGTCAAAGTTTTCTCACCAAAATAGATCCCTCCGGTCAATTCACGGTAGATAACAAAATCAACTTTTTCCAGAAGTGTGTTCTTTAATGGGGAGACCTCATTTAACAGGTCATAAGTTGTGATAGGTCGAACATTTGAGAAAAGGCTGAGTGATTTTCTAAGTCTTAATAGTCCTTGTTCAGGTCTTACAGTAAGGGTCGGATCATTATCGAATTTAGGATCCCCGATTGCCCCTAGAAATACAGCATCGCTTGATCTACATGCTTCAAGTGCATGATCAGTCAATGGTGTTCCATGATTATCAATGCTGATTGCCCCAAAATCTTCGTAAGTAAAATCAAAATGGTGTTCGAACACGTGATTAATGGAATTAATAACCTTAATCCCTTGCTCAATGACCTCGGGACCAATCCCATCGCCTGACAAAACAGTGATCTTCTTCTTCATCTCTTCGTATTTTATACTGGAGCTTTCACACTTTCGAAAATCTCATGCAAATGAAACTCTTCGATACTTTTTACTTGATCTGCCACTTCTAAGAAGTTTTTGTAGGCTCCTTTAAGTGCGTCTGCATCTAGCTGGTAACCCAACTTCTTGGCATGGAAGTTTAGCGCCGCTTTCCCACTACGTGCCGTAAGGATTATTTCTGATCCTTTTGCACCAACCTCCTCTGGGTCGATGATCTCGTATGTTTCACGGTTCTTAATTACACCATCCTGATGGATACCCGAGGAGTGTGCAAAGGCATTAGTTCCAACAATTGCCTTGTTAGGTTGCACAGGCATATTCATCATTTCAGAAACAGTCTTACTTATCGGTAAAATTTGTCTGGTGTCAATGTCATGTTTCACTGGAATATGACTATGCTGGTTGATGATCATCACGACCTCTTCCAAAGAGGTATTACCAGCACGCTCTCCAATGCCATTGATCGTACACTCAACCTGTCGGGCTCCTGCCAGAACGCCTGCAATGGAGTTCGCAGTAGCAAGTCCGAGATCATTATGACAATGGGTTGATAAAATGGCTTTATCAATATTTGGAACATTGTTGGCCAGAAAAGCAATCTTCTCTCCAAACTGTTCTGGCAGACAGTAACCAGTGGTATCTGGAATATTGATAATTGTTGCTCCTGCATCAATTACAGCTTCCACCACCCGGGCTAAATACTCGTTATCAGTTCTTCCTGCATCTTCTGCATAAAATTCTACTTCAGCAACTTTGTTTCTTGCATATTTGACTGCCTGAACTCCCCGACGAATAATCTCATCTTGGGTCGAATTTAGTTTGAATTTGATATGTGATTCTGAAGTCCCTATTCCTGTATGTATTCTTGGATTTGCTGCCGATTTCAGCGCTTCGGCGGCGACATTAATATCATCTTCAACTGCTCTTGTAAGTCCACATATGGTCGCATTTCTGATTTCTTGAGATAGCAGCGATACTGACTTGAAATCTTCCGGACTTGAAACAGGGAAACCTGCTTCGATGATGTCTACTCCCAAACTTTCTAGTCCAAATGCAATCTCAAGTTTTTCCTCACTTTTCAGTTGACACCCTGGTACTTGTTCTCCGTCTCTTAGCGTAGTGTCGAAAATGTGTAATTTATCCATGTTCTTGTTTCGCATTTTATTTGCGTGGAAACAAAAATGTAAAGCGATGTATGCCTGAGAAAATCAATATTTTCCCTTATTCATGTGTTCAAAAACATATTTTGGATATTAAATAGCTAATAATCAACAAATTATAATTTATAGAATCCAGTTGTCCAAGCAGTTAACATATCAGTTATTCACACTAATAAAGCGATTGACAAAAGCCGAGAAGCGCCATTTTAAGCTTTATGTTAAAAGAAATAGTACTGAAAAAGAGCTTATTATCATGAAGCTCTTTGATATCCTTGATCGGCAAAAAGAACTCGATGAAACAAAAGTCATCAAAAGTTTTCCTCAACTCAAAGGCAACAGTTTATCGAATCACCGCTCTAATTTGTATGAGCAATTGCTTTCTAGCTTAAGGCTTCTACACAATCATGAGCCTGCAATCAAAATAAAGGAAATGATCAGCTTTGCTGATGTTCTCCATAATAAAGGTCTGTACGAGCAGTGCCTTCTTCAATTGTCCAAAGCTAAGCAGTTAGCAATAAAGAATAAGATGGATATTCTTAGACTGGAAATTGTGGAACTAGAGAAGAAGATCGAAATACGGTATGTGACCGGAAGTTTGCCAAACCGTGCAAGAGATCTGACTAGTGAATCTCAACTCCTTAGACGCCGCTTTTACTTGAGCGGGACCTGGTCCGATCTAGCGCTTTCTTTGTATGATTACTATCTGAAATCGGGTCATGTAAAGAGCAAGGAGCAGCAGCAAGAAATTATGGATTTCTTTGCCAAAAATGCTCCAACAGACAGGAGCGACTCTGAGAGTATCTTTTACTATCAAAGTTATGTCTGGTACTACAATATCATTCAAAATTTTCCACTGTGTTTTAAGTACTCAAAGCTTTGGTGTATGCTATTGGAAGAAAACGAGATCATGTTACATGAAGAGCCGGAAATGTATATTAGAGGCTGTCACAATGTTTTGTCTTCATTGTTTTTCTGTGATGATGTGATTCGATTTAGGAGAGAGTTGGAGAGTCTGCAGCGCTTTATTGATGAGCGAGAGCAAACGTTTAACGAGAGTCAGAAGATACAATCTTTCACTTATTTAGAAACAGGTAAGCTAAACCTGTTTTTTTTAGAAGGTAGATTTTCTGAGGGGGCTTCCTACTGTGTTCAATTTGAAAGAGAACTTGGACATTATCAGTCAAGAATAGACATCCATAGAAAAATGATTTTTCAGTATAAGATGGCCAGCTTGAAGTTTGGGAATGGTGACTTTTCTGGTTCTCTTAGACACTTAAATGTCATTATAAATAATCCGGCGATAGCACTTAAAGAAGACATTCAATCCTATGCCAGGTTTTTGGCACTTATCGTTCATTATGAGCTCGGCAATGACGACTTGATTTACTTTCAGATCAAGTCAACGTATCGTTTTATGCTGAAACTAGAGAACTTTCAGAAAGTCCATGCAGCAATTTTCAAATTCTTAAGGCAATCAATCTATTTGGAAAGAGCTACCTTAATCCCTCATTTCATTTCCTTGCGAGAGGAGTTAATAGACATAATAGAAGATAAGTTTGAGAGAAGGCCAATGTTGTATCTTGACATAATTTCATGGCTTGAAAGTAAAATTGACAATCGACCGGTAGGGCAAGTCATACGGGAAAAGAAGCTGGCAAAAGGGGCATAAAAAAAGCCAAAGTACTTTCTTTGGCTTTATATCCTGCTGGTTGAAAAGATCTTGACTTTCTATGACATGACGTACATCGAAAGTAAGAATAAGCTGATTGATGCTATCCTTATTAAAACTCCAACTCGTTGAAATTTCAATTCTAATGCTTTGTTTTCAAAAGTTTTGTAAGGCATCTCCATAACTGATGTAAAGGTGCATAGAGCCTTCTGCTTTGCATCACAGTTATTTCTCGTATTTTCAAATAGTAATTATGCTTACAAAAAAAGCTCCCAAGGGGAGCTTCAAATACCTTGCATCGGGAGTTTTATTATCCGATACTGACTCTCTTGAATTCTGAAACAGTAAGTCCCTTAGAAACTGAATCTAGATATTGAGAAATTGTTTGAGAGTTGTCTTTCACAAATGCCTGACTCAATAGCGTATTTTCCTTATAAAATTTATTGAGCTTACCCATCGCAATTTTTTCGATGATATTGTCAGGCTTTCCTTCTTGTCTTGCCTGCTCTTTACCGATCTCAATCTCCTTTTCAACTATGGCTGGGTCAACTCCATCTTTGTCCACTGCAACTGGATTCATAGCCGCAATTTGCATTGCCACATCTTTACCAGCGTCTTCAACAGAAGTGCCATTGGTGTTAGATAGTGCTACCAACACGCCAAGTTTAGAATTAGAATGGATGTAAGGAACGACTGCGTCTCCCGAAAGGACCTGTATTTCTTTTACTTCTAGCTTCTCACCAATTTTTCCCGTTAGCTCTACTATTTTCTCCTTCACTGTCAACTTGTCAAGCTTCATTTCATACAAGGCATCAATACTTGCTGGCTTTTCTGCAAAAGCTAATTCAGCAATTTGATTTCCCAGGTTCATAAATGCATCATTTTTTGCTACGAAGTCTGTCTCGCATGTAAAAGCAATGAGAGCTCCTTCCGAATTGCTATTGTTTGTTTTAGCGAAAACGACACCTTCTGAAGTTTCTCGATCTGCTCGTGAGGCAGATACCTTCTGTCCTTTCTTACGTAACAGTTCAACTGCTTTTTCAAAATCACCTTCAGCCTCTGTTAGAGCCTTTTTGCAGTCCATCATTCCGGCACCAGTCATTTGCCGAAGTTTGTTTACATCTTGTGCTGTGATAGCCATTTTCTATTCTTTCTTTTAAGGTTATTACAAACAAAAATTGAACACCGATTTTATCAATGTTCAATTTTCATATTAAGATTTTAATAATTAAGTATTACTCAGCTACTTCTTTGCCTTCGTCAACAGCTTTCTTCGCTGCTTCTGCTTCAGCCTGAGCTTGTTCTTCTTTATCCTTTTTTCTTTCAGAGAGGCCTTCTTCAATAGCCTTGCCCATAAACTCTGTCAAAAGTTTTATTGACTTATAAGCATCATCATTTCCAGGAATTGGAAAATCAATCTTATTAGGATCAGAGTTAGTATCTACAATTCCAAAAACCGGGATATTCAACTTCTGAGCTTCAGCAATTGCGATGTGCTCTCTTTTTATGTCAACAACAAACAGCGCTGCAGGAAGTCTGTTAAGATCAGAAATACCTCCCAGCACTTTTTCCAGTTTATCCTTGGCTCTACTGATCATCAAGCGCTCCCTTTTAGCAAGGTTCTGGTAGGCTTCTTCTTTCATCAGCTTCTCCATTCCTGCCATCTTCTTGAGGGACTTTCTAATCGTAGCAAAATTGGTAAGCATTCCACCTTGCCATCTTTCAGTGACGTACGGCATATTTAGTCGTTGTGCTTCCTGCTCAACAACTTCTTTTGCTTGCTTTTTTGTAGCTACAAACATGACCTTTCTCCCGGACCGGACCACTCCCTTCACAGCAGAAGCTGCCTGATCAAGACATGCCAATGTTTTATGTAAATCAATAATATGAATGCCATTCTTTTCCATGAAAATGAATGGAGCCATAGCTGGATCCCATTTTCTGGTTAGGTGACCAAAGTGGACACCTGCATCCAATAGATCTTTGTGTTCTAATTTTTGCATTTCCTCTTATCGTTTACTGAACTGGAATCTTCTTCTCGCTTTTCTTCGGCCTGGCTTCTTCCGCTCAACCATTCTAGGATCTCTTGTAAGGAATCCTTCTGATTTGAGAGGACTTCTAAATTCAGGATCAGCTTCAGTCAAAGCTCTGGCTATTGCCAGTCTGGTTGCTTCAGCTTGTCCGGTTGGGCCTCCTCCTGTTACATTTACACCAATGTCAAAATTTCCATCCTGCTCTACTTTCACAAGGGGTTGTTTGACAATGGTTTGAAGAATTTCAGAAGGGAAGTATTCAGTTAATTCCTTTTCGTTAACTGTTATGGATCCTTTCCCACTCGTCATGTAAATGCGAGCTACCGAGGTTTTCCGTCTTCCTATTGTATTTATTCTGTCCATTCAGGGATTATAGTTTTACTTCTTTTGGTTTTTGTGCTGAATGAGGATGCTCAGCACCTTCGTATATATAAAGATTCTTAAAAATCTGCCTTCCAAGTCGGTTATTAGGAAGCATACCTTTAACTGCTTTTTCAATAATTCTTGTCGATGATTTAGCTTTTAGACTGTTGGGGGTTTCGAATCGTTGACCTCCTGGATATCCAGTGTGCCTTACGTACTCCTTGTCTGTCCATTTTTGACCAGTCAATCTAATTTTGTCGGCGTTGATGACAATCACATTATCGCCACAGTCCACGTGGGGAGTGAAGGAAGGCTTGTGTTTGCCTCTGATCATTTTAGCAACCTCACTTGCCATTCTTCCAAGTACCTGAGAATCAGCATCTACGATAACCCAATTCTTGTCTACGGTTGATTTATTTAATGATACCGTTTTATAACTATTAGTCTCCAATTCTTAATGATTTTTAGCTCTCAAAATCTGTCCTCCTGAAAAAGGGACACAAAAATAGAATTTTAGAATTAGAAATCAAACTGACATGCTCAATTATATTTTTTGAGTTGCTTAACTAAAACTGAGAAGTCTTTGGGGTAGGGCGCTTCCACTTCGACGACATCTCCTTTTAAGTCTTTAAACGCAAGGTTATTTGCGTGAAGCGCAACCCGATGGATCATTGGTCTTCGCTCTTCGTATTTTCCGATGTTAAAGTTCCTCTTGTGATCTGCAAGAAACAGATCTTGACCTCCATAAGCTGAATCACCTACAAGTGGGGCTTCATGGTAGGAGAGGTGCACTCGGATTTGGTGCATTCGGCCTGTCAGAGGGAAGCATTTGATTAATGTACTTTTTTTGAAGATTTCAATAGTTGAAATTAAGGTTAGTGAAGGTTTGCCCAGTTTGAAGTCTACTCGTGACCTATTCGAGGTAGTCACCAAAGGCTCAATGGCCTCGAAGTCATGAAACTGATGCCGTCCGTGAATCACCGCATGGTATACTTTTTTGACCTCCCTTTTTTCCAATTGCATGGCAAAATTCCGATAGGCTTCAGGAGTCTTTGCCAGCACGATGACACCAGATGTCTCTTTATCTAGCCTGTGACAGAGTTGGTAGCTTGGGTTTGTTTTTCTCGCAAGATCGAGAAGGTGTGTACGGTCATTTTTATCTTCAAGACTTGAAATGAACGGAGGCTTGTTTACGATGGTATAGTGATCCAGATTTTTCACAATCAGATCATCGAAGGAGATTTTTGAATACTTTTTATGCGAATTCATCATCTGCAAACTCCTCTTCATTTACCATATCAATATAGGTTTCTTTATCAAGCCTAAAGTAAAATCTCGATCCTTTTTTATACACACTTTCCACCATGATTTCGGAGTTGTGACCTTCTAAAATATGCTTTACAATAGATAAACCTAGACCTGTACCCCCTTTTTCTCGTGATCTACTTTTATCGACTCGATAAAATCGTTCAAAAATTCTTGAAAGATCCGACTCTGGAATTCCTCTGCCGTTATCTTCCACTGAAAATTCAACTTTATCTTCAATTTCTTTAAAGCTGACCCTTACTTTTCCACCCGAGCGAGTATACTTGATGGCATTTGAAATGAGATTTATTACCACCTGGTAGATTCTCCGATAGTCGCCTCTTACGATGACTGGCTTAAGTTTTTTTGGAAGTTTCAATTCAATTCCTCTCTTCTCTGCTTTCACATCTAACTGGTCAACTACTTCGTGACAAAGGTCCAGAATATCAAAGTTTTCAAAGTGCATTTTGATCTCGCCCGACTCAATTTGCGAAATGGTTAGAATGTCCTGAACTAGCAGGTCCAGCGCATCCATACTTTTTGCTGCTTTTTTTAAAAACTTCTTTCGGACTTCCTTATCATCAATTGCACCATCCAGCAAGGTGTGTACAAAACCTTGTGCTGCGAACAAGGGAGTTTTGAGCTCATGGGAGACATCGGCGATGAATTCGCGTCTAAAATTTTCTCTTTCTTTTAATTCTTCAATTTCTTTTTCCTTGGTTTCTGCAAAGCTTGATATCTCTCGATTAATCCTTTTCAAAGGATTGATCGAGGATGTCCTGGATTTGAGCGTCAGCCCAGTCTCTTGTATTCTTTTTAAAGACTCACTGATATCTTCAATTTGCCTGAAGAAAAGAAACTCCAGGATAAGCCTCATCAAAATATAGGATGAAGAAAAAGATAGTAAGAATGATATGGCAACCGCTGTGGATGAAAGATTAGGAACGAGGGAAAGGAAAGCTGTCGTAATGAATGCTACACACAATGCCAGCAGGAGAGCAATAGCACGGGAATTAAACTGCATGGGGTTAAGTTAGTTCGAATCGAACTTGTAACCTACTCCTTTTACGGTGGTGATGTAGCCATCACCTATTTTTTCTCTAACTTTTCGAATATGGACGTCTACTGTTCTGGCAAGGACATACACATCCGATCCCCAGATATTTTGTAGCAATTCGTCTCTGCTAAATACTTTGCCAGAATTTTGAGCCAAAAAGTAGAGTAGTTCAAATTCTTTCTTAGGCAAACTTATTTTTTCATTGGCATTCTTCACCGTATAACTTGTTCGATCAACCACAAGATCTCCGACCGAAATCGTATTGGCTTCTTTTTTCTTTTTCGACTCTCTGCGAAATAACGCATTAATTCGGCTCACCAGAGCCCTGGGCTTGATGGGCTTTGTTATGTAGTCGTCCGCACCCATATCAAAGGCTGCAACCTCCGAATATTCTTCTGACCTAGCTGTGAGGAAAATGACAAATGAATTCGCCATTTCGGGAATTTCCCGAATTTGCCTGCAGGTCTCAACTCCATCTTGTTTCGGCATCATAATGTCTAGTAAGATGAGGTCAGGAACAAAACTTTTTGCAACGTCGACTCCTTTTATCCCATCACTGGCGGTCTTGACCTCATAGCCTTCTTTCGACAAATTATACTTTAATAATTCCAATATGTCAGACTCATCGTCTACGACCAGTATTTTTTGATTGTTTTTAGCCATTATTACCTGGGTTGCTATGATAATGCTGAGTTAAATTATTCTTTACTTTCTCTTAAAATACAGCCTGTAGTTGATGAATAAAGAATCCTAATTCAGCCTCGAAATCAAGAATATTTAAAATTACGCAGAAATCAACTGTATGTTAAAAACGTAACAATTTGATAAAATTACGAAGTGATCAGATTTCTGCTTGTTGGATTAGGACTGCATTTAATGAATAGATTTGGAATGTGAACAATAGACTCAAGGATTTACCGTCTCTTATGCTACTTATTGTTAATTGCATGATCCTCGGAAGTATTTTAATCCCGCCAAATCTATTTGCTCCTGCAATCTTTCTAGGTTATTTGATCCCACCTCTAGGTCTACTTGATCTTGGTGTCGCGATTGTCTTGGTTTTCAAGAAAAGATCCTTGAAGAGCATTCTTTTTGCGACGATGCTGGTCGGATTAACGACTCCATTTTGGAACCGTACCTATCAGTTTTCTTTGCGATCAGACCCTCGTGTCGAAAGACTTTCATTGTTAAGCTATAATACTAAGCTGTTTAGGGCGCCAGGGGTTTACAATAAATTCTCAAGAAAACTCATCGACTGGGTTGTTAATGACTCTTCTACAATAAAATGTATTCAGGAATTTAGCTCAAACGATAAGTGGCCAGGACTAGACATAACGGAACAAATAAAAGCCAATGGCTATTTTGCTCATATCTATTCTAACAACCTCTTAAAGTTCGGAGAGCATAACCCGGGCTTAGCCATTTTTTCGAAGTACCCAATCGTCAGTAAAGGCTCTTTGAATGCCGATATTAACGAAGGATACCATGGTATCATCTATGCCGATTTAGCAATTGACAATGACACATTTAGGATTTACAATGTTCACTTGCAATCGTACAAAATTCCTTTTAATGACGAAATAGGAATGTCCATTCATCAGATATTAAATGCTCTCAGAAGAGTAAAATTTACCGTTTTAGATCATTCAAGGGATCTTGTTGACCTCATCAATCATTCAGAAAAATGCCCCCATCCATATTTAATTGTAGGAGATTTTAACGAATCTCCATACTCTTACAATTATGGTCTTTTGAGTCGATTAAGTAATGCTTTTGAAAAAAAAGGTAGAGGCTTTGGGTTCACGGTAATCAAGCCCCCTTTGTTTCTGAGAATAGATAACATCTACTGCAGTGAAGGAATTTATTTGGATTCTTTTGAAGTGGATACCCAAATCGAATTTTCTGACCACTATCCGATAAGAACTTCGTTTTCATTAGAAGAAAATTACTAATATTTTTAGCTAAACACTATAATCTTCGAACGGGAAGATTTAATTTTGAAAAAATCCAAGAATTATTGAACCCATGGCTAATACTGACGAAAAACAGAAAGCACTTCAAATTACGATCGATAAATTAGAGAAAACCTATGGTAAGGGAACCATCATGAAGCTAAGTGATGAAAAGGTTCTTGATATACCGGTTATTCCAACGGGTTCATTGAGTTTAGATATGGCTTTGGGAGTTGGAGGGATTCCTCGTGGTAGAATTATTGAAGTTTATGGGCCTGAATCTTCCGGAAAGACTACTCTGGCTATGCACTGCATAGCAGAAGCACAAAAACAAGGCGGTCTTGCTGCTTTTATTGATGCCGAACATGCATTTGATAAGATCTATGCTGAGAAGCTTGGGATTGATACTGAGAACTTATTGATATCGCAACCTGATAATGGTGAGCAAGCATTAGAAATCGCTGAACATCTGATTCGATCTGGGGCCATTGATATTATCGTGATAGATTCTGTAGCAGCCCTTGTGCCGCGGGGAGAACTTGAAGGAGAGATGGGAGATAGCAAAATGGGTCTTCAGGCGAGGCTGATGTCTCAAGCATTGAGGAAGCTTACTGGAACAATCAACAAAACCGGATGCTCTTGTATCTTCATTAATCAATTGAGAGAAAAGATCGGGGTAATGTTTGGAAACCCTGAGACTACCACTGGAGGAAACGCACTTAAATTTTATGCTTCCATTCGATTAGATATTAGAAGAATTGGACAAATAAAAGAGTCGGCTGACAACGTGATGGGGAATAGGACTCGAGTTAAAGTGGTGAAAAATAAAGTTGCTCCTCCCTTCAAGGTGGTAGAATTTGATATCATGTATGGAAAAGGGATCAGCAAAAGTGGTGAGATTGTGGATATAGGAGTAGAATTAGATGTTGTGCAAAAATCTGGTTCGTGGTTTTCTTATGATGGAAACAAATTAGGACAAGGTAGAGACGCAGTCAAATCTCTGATCGAAGACAATCCTGAATTAATGGAAGAACTTGAAAATAAGATCAAGGAGAAGTTAAACAGCTAGCAATCAAACGTCTACGTTCTTATTTTTGAATCCTCTTATCCGGTGGTTCTTATTGCAATAACCGGATCGAGACGTGCAGCCATCAATGCTGGTACAATCCCTGAAATTACACCTATCGTGCCGGCTACTCCAAGACCCATTACAATGTTCCCAAAAGTCAGCACAAGGTTTAAGTTGCCGAGACTCGCGAATGATAAGAGCCAGACAAGAAAGATCCCAACAGCACCACCAATTAAGCTGAGGAAAGTGGCTTCAAATAGAAACTGGAACAAAATGAAGTAATTTTTGGCACCTAAAGATTTTTGAAGACCAATAATGCTCGTACGTTCTCTAACAGAAACGAACATAATGTTGGCAATCCCAAATCCACCCACAAGTATTGAAAACCCTCCTATTGCCCATCCAGCAACTCCAATTGCATCAAACGTAGAGCCGATAATATTTAAGAAAGCTTCTTGCCTTACCACTGAAAAGTTGTTCTTCTCTTTTGGTCCAAGTCCCCTTTTAGTTCTTAGTAATCCGGTAATTTCCGCTTCAAGTTCGACAAGCCCAAAATCGTCAGATGATCCTTTAATGGTGACAAGTGGTTCAGCTCCGCTATTTCTTCCAGAGTAATACAGTTTTTGAAACGCTCGATAAGGAATGTAAATATTCTCATCCTTGCTCGTTTCACTGAAAAGTCCTGCGCCTTCTTCGCCTAGAAATCCAATTACTGTAAATTTCAGGCCTTTGATTTTGATTTCTTTTCCAATTGGATCGATCCCATTGAATAGTTCTGTGACAGATCTATGACCAATAATAGCTACATTTTGACCTGTTTCTGCCTCTTGTTGAGTAAAGTATCTTCCCTGCAACTTGGAGTAATCATCATATACATCCCGGTGTGTATAAGCTACTCCTAGCAGACTGATGTCATTGCTACTGTTGCTTTCTCTCTTTGCTACAACAGACTTGAAGTTTAAAATTGTAATTCCTTCCGCATTTTTAAGGTTTTTGCGGAGGTACTCATACTCGTCGTAAGTAGTATATGGTCTTTTAAGATATTCCCACCAGGGAACATCCGGGCCAAACTCAAATGGGAACCTTCTGATATCTAGGTTATCAGCATCTAGAAAACTAAGACTTTCTTTAATACTCCTTTCCAAGGAATCTACCAGTGTAAAAACTGCAATGATCGCAAAGATGCCAATGGTGACTCCAAGTAAGGACAATGTAGTCCTTAAGATATTCATTCTCAACGCGTTCCATGCAAATCGGAAGCTCTCGAAAATTAGTTTGACTACCAGCACATTCTTAAAATTTAATAGGTTAGTTACTTTGTCTCAACGTTAACAGGTCACCAAAGTTTAGAAGATGATACTAAACTTTGGTTCAAACAGTATTGCTCGATAGGTTGACGATATTGAATGAAAGAACGTTACAATCTTGAGATATTATTTGCTAGTTTTGCGCACTTTTCATCAATAACTATTCTTTTCCCATGGGAATGAAATTATCCGAATTTAAGTTCGATTTACCCTCAAGCCTTATTGCTTTACACCCTACAGATAACAGAGATGAATCACGGTTGATGGTTGTTCATCGAGAGACCGGAGAGATTGAGCATAAGGTTTTTAGAGATGTTGTTAATTACTTTGACGAGAATGATGTTTTTGTAATTAATGATACCAAGGTATTTCCGGCTCGGCTCTATGGGAATAAAGAGAAGACCGGAGCAAAAATTGAAGTCTTTTTGTTGAGGGAGTTGAATCGTGAGATGAAGCTATGGGATGTGCTTGTAGATCCTGCCAGGAAGATTAGAGTAGGAAACAAATTGTACTTTGGTGATGGAGAACTTGTCGCTGAAGTGATTGATAATACCACCAGCAGAGGCCGTACGATTAGATTCCTTTTTGATGGGGACCAGACGAGCTTTTACAAGATGATCGATGCTCTTGGAGAGACGCCACTTCCCAGAGAAATCAAAAGGTCGACAGAACCTGAAGATCGAGAGCGATTTCAAACGATCTATGCTAAAAATGTAGGAGCTGTTGCCGCACCTACTGCGGGATTGCATTTTACTCCACAATTGATGAAAAGGTTAGAGTTGATCGGCGTAGATGTAGCTTCCATTACTTTGCATGTCGGCCTGGGTACCTTTCGCCCCGTAGATGTGGAAGATTTGACGAAGCACAAAATGGATTCAGAAAATTATTGGGTTGAGAAGCCGACGGCAGACCGAGTTAATCAAGCCTTAGCTGAAAAGTCTAAGATATGTTCGGTAGGAACCACTGTGATGAAAACGCTGGAGTCCTCTGTTTCTGCCACCGGTCTATTAAAGGAGAATACAGGGTGGACAGATAAGTTTATCTTTCCTCCTTATGATTTTAAGATTTGCGATGCCTTGGTCACAAATTTTCACTTACCAGAATCCACACTCCTGATGATGGCTTCAGCTTTTGGAGGATATGATCTTATTCGCGAAGCTTATGATACTGCCATCAAGGAGAAGTATCGTTTCTTCAGTTATGGAGATGCCATGCTAATCATCTAATTGGATGAACCATTATGCCATAATTGTGGCAGGAGGAACTGGCACGAGAATGAATTCAAAGGTGCCGAAGCAATTCTTAATTGTTGATGATGAACCAATAATCGTCAAAACATTGAGGAAATTCAGAGAGGCTATACCTCAAATCTCCATCATTGTAGTCCTCCCTGCTGACCAACTCTCAAGATGGAAGTCACTTGCTGATCAATTTCCATTCATAAATGACATTGCAATTGCAGAAGGTGGAGATACGCGAACCGCTTCTGTTGTCTCTGGTCTCTCCAGAATCAATGGTGATGGAATTGTATGCATTCATGATGCGGTTCGCCCATATGTTGAACTCAGTACAATAAGTGCATCGATAGAATCCGCAAAGAAATTTGGATCTGGTGTGGCGGCAGTACCACTAAAAGACTCGATTCGTGAGATTTTTTCTGGCAAGAAATCAGCCGCTAGAAATAGAAACAACTACGTTTTGGTGCAGACTCCTCAAACCTTCGATGTACGTAAGCTCAAGAACGCCTACTCAAAGATCGAAAAACAAAATTTTACTGATGACGCTTCAGTTTATGAATACGCTGGAGAGGAAGTTTATCTTGTCGAGGGAAGCTATTCAAACATTAAGATTACTACTCCAGATGATCTAAAGTAATTCATTGCTTTTTGGTACTGTCTGAGGCGAAATGACTACTTTGGCTCCTATGGAGCGAAGGATCATTGAAGACTATCACGATATTTTTAAAACATTTAAAGAGTTTAAAGGTGCCTCTTTGGAAGGTCATGTGGAAAAATTAAAGGAGCTCGACAAGCTAATTCCGCATAGTGCTACTTTTTTTTGCGTGACTAATACCAGTACCCAATCTTTCGAGTATGTTAGTAAAAATTTTACTCCTGCAATCAATCTCAATATTGAAGAGATGATCAATGAAGGGATGAAGTTTTGGTGGGAGAGGATGCACAAAGACGAAATTCAGGTATGGTTGAAATCTCTGCAGGATTTGATGGATTTCACCATGGCCAATGTCGCATTGGAGGACCGGAGAAGGATGACCTATACTTGGAACTATCGAATAAAATCTGGGAATAACAACTTCAAGAATATAATTCAACACACTACTCCCATGTTTTTCGACGACCAAGGGAAACCCATTATTGGTTTAGCGCACTACTCGGTACTGGAGGCACATGAGATCCTGCCTATTCAGGCTTCTGCTAAGATCTTAAACATCAATGATGAGTACGAAACCTTATTTTACCAAAAATACGGTGGTCAGAAAATGCTCTCTGATCATGTTTCTACGAGGGAAAGAGACGTTCTTGGCCTTTTAATCAGAGGGTATTCAAACCCTGAAATAGCTAAGAAACTCAATATCAGCGAACATACTGTCAAAACCCATCGCAAGAATGCCATGACAAAAACAGGGTCAAAAAATATTGCTCAGCTTATTGCCACATGCATTCGCCAAGGTATTCTCTAATTTACTTTTTAATAATTTTATAGACCAAGGGATCTACATTACCGCCTCCGGAAAAACGAATAAAATACTGACCAGGACTTAAAAGGGAGGTATCATAGACGATTTTCCTTCTCACCCGATCCATTGAATCTGAATAGAGCACTTTTCCCTGCAGATCTACCAACTCCATCGTAACATCTTCAAGTTTGATTTCTGCGTACTCTATATTTATCAGCTCCGTTGTCGGATTTGGATAGATATTGAAATCCACAAAATAATCTGTCGTAATTCCAAGAACAATTTCAATGGAAATCCCATCTGGCGTTGCAAAGACTGCCAAGACAAATTCAGTATCACTTACGCCAGCCTCACCAATGTCAAACTCAACGAATGCTGATTCATCGAGAGGTATGCCTGGGTATTCAACAAAGAATCGATAGGTGCCTTGAGGGAGAAAGCCGTACTCAAACTCACCATTGTCATTCGTTTCACCGTAAGCGATTAGCTCGAATTCATCTTCCTCCTGACCAATTCTTCCACCGGATCTTTTCCTTCTTAAACCACATTTTCTCTTTTTTGCTCTTCTTCGTGCATCTACTCGCTCTGTCTCTTCAGGAAAATCTTCTTCGATAGTGCCTGTCACCAACCCTTCCCCTGCAATCGAGGGAGGCACACCTTCCATTGCTATCTGAATCGTAGAATCTCCATTGAGAAACAAGGTATCAGCTTCAATGGATAAGATAGCATCGCCATAATAGGTGGGAACAAATCTAAGGTTTGGATCATCTAATGGGACGGTCGTTTCTATAGCCACTAAGTAGTCTCCAAAAGGGGTCTCGGGGAAGGAGAATGAGCTTTCAGCGTTCAGCAAACCAGGAGGGTCTCCACTAACAAACTCTACAGTATCGGGAGTCCCTTCGTTCAACTGAAACAGATAGGCATTAACATTTTCGGAGATTAGCATGCCACTGTTGTCATTCACATTAACAGAAACTACTGCACTTCCCTGGATATCCACTGAAGGGGACCCTAATTCAAGACCAGGTACAGAGGAGTTCGTCAAAAGAACGGCATAGGCTCCTTCTTTACTTCTATCCATGTCACTGATTTCGAAGGTAGCGGCGGTTGCTCCATCGATAGTCTCGCCATCTAAGGTCCACTGGTATTCGTTTGCAGTTCCTTCTGAAGTAGTTGTTAGTGTTTGACTAGTACCTGCCCTGATGATCAGGTCACCTTGATCAATGACTTGATCGATATCTTGCTGATTCAAATAATCAAGTACGGAAATCGCAGCCACTGCCTCCAAGTCCCCGAAGTCAAGCCGGTTGCCACTCAGATTGATCGAGGTTGCATTTGTTAATGTGCTAAAATCCGTTTCTAAACCATCTATGTTATTCCCAGAGAGATCGAGTGATTCAATCTCTGACAGTTCGCTCAGTTCAGCCGGAATCGTGTTGCTAAGGCCATTTGATGGGAGGTTGATCTCCAATACTTCATTCCCGTCCACATTGAGCGTAACTCCAAACCAATTTGCAACTCGCTGACCGTCAGAGAGCCAGTTGGTATTATCTGTCCAATTAGCTCCGTCCAAATCAGTATAAAACTCAACTAAGGCTAAAGAATCCACTGCAGCAAGGGTATTCAAACTAACGACTTCGAAATTGGCAGAGGTCTCTGGGCCCCAAGTACCAGCTTCGTTTTTTGCTCGAATTGAAAAAGTGTGTATGCCAGGGCTGATGCCATCTGAAGACACCATTAAATCAGCTATGTCGAGAAATTTTACTGGGGTGTCTACCGGTACACTAATGCCATTGCCAACACCAGGATCTGCATCGATAAAGTACTCTAATTCTACAATGGAGGAGAACGGGAAGCGTATATCGTCTTGAGGGTCTTGAATGAGAAAGAGCCTTCGCTCATGCATGCTCCATCTTCCTTCAGCATTTTGTGTTCGTACACCAAGGATATGATACCCAGCACTTAAGGAAGCTGTTGATACAGTCAAGGATTCAGATGCATTAGTACCAGATGTGATGGGAAAAGAAGTGGCGTTTCCTACTCCAGGATCCGAATCAATATAGTATTCTGCAGCCACAATCTCTGCTGCTGGCTGAGGGAAATTAAGATCATCATTGGGGTCTTGAATAAGAAACAGTCTACGCTCATGCATACTCCAACGACCTTCCGCATTTTGAGTTCTTACGGATAGCAAGTGATAGCCGGCACTTAAGCCCGATGTTGGAATTGTGATGCTCTCATTGATGACGGCACCGCCACTTGTTGGGATGGAGGTTCCATTGCCATAGCCAGGATCTGAATCTATGTAGTATTCTGCTGCCACAATGTTAGCAATCGGCTGCGGAAAATTGAGGTTATCATCAGGGTCCTGAATAAGAAAAAGCCTTCTTTCATACATGCTCCAGCGTCCTTCCGCATTTTGAGTCCTAACAGCCAGCAAATGGTACCCTTCTCCCAAGCTTGAGGTTGAAACCGTAATGTTTTCGTTAATGATAGCTCCTCCACTCGTGGGAATGGGTGTCCCATTTCCAATGCCAGGATCTGAGTCAATAAAGTACTCGGCAGCTAAGATGTTCGAAACTGCTTGAGGAAAATTAAGATTATCGTTTGGGTCCTGTATTAGGAAGAGTCTGCGTTCGTACATGCTCCACCGGTTTTGAGCATTTAATGTCCGAATTCCCAAAATGTGATAACCAGTTGATAACGAACTTGTTGAAACAGTGAATGATTCATCGATCGTTTGACCTTGTGTAATTGCAACGGCCGTTCCATTTCCTACTCCAGGATCAGTATCTATGTAATATTCTAACGCAACAATATCTTCCTGCGCCATACTACCAAAGACAAGCAATACCGCGCTTAGAAATACGCAAAAGCGCATCTTCAAAAAAGAAGCCCAACCGTTCATGACTTAGTTCGATTTGGCGCTCACTTCTACCTCGAGGTCTTGCCCAACATTGATGACCGTACTAATATTTAAGGACTGTATGGTTGGAATAGGGCTGGTTTCTAACTGAAGGTTGGGAGATCCGAATGGGTAAGGACCACCCGAGATCCCGATATCGGTTGCGTCTGTACCTGCACCTAAAGCGGGCGAACCGGCTTCCAGGGTGTAATCATCTGTGCTTTGCCAAGTTGTCGACAATGTAGGACTGGTTAATTGCGGGTCGGTGTTTGCCAGGTTTCCGGTGCCAGTATTACCTGCTCCTCCTCCAGCAGGTGGTAGGTCATTGTTACCCGTACTGAAGGAAATATTGTTGGAGAAGACATTATTTTCAAAACTGATTGATGTGCTATTTCCTGCACCTGTAACGCTTGGGGTAGCTCCATAAAATATGTTATTACTAATTATTGCATTTTCCATCGCAAAAGCGAAGGCAGTAGATGTTGAACCATTGCCAACAAAAAGATTGTTTTGAACGACCAAAAAATCATCTAATGAAACTTTATAGATATAGCCGTTGATGATATTGTTAGAAACCGTTGCTGTAGTGACGCCGTTGATGTTTGATGTAAACTGTATGTAAGCATCAACGACATTATTTCTTATCACAGAATTAGTGACAGTGTTGTTATATAACATCACATTGAAGTAGTTGTAGGCAACTAAAATATCATCTATGGGCACTGCTGAAACATAACTTAACGAATTGATAAAGTTATTGTAGATGCGGACTCCGCTCAAGGTATAGGTTTGATCGCCACTGGAGGCTTTACCTAAATAGATTCCGTTGCTACTTGTAGGGAAATTGATGCCCGATATCGAGCTGTTTGATGGATTTGTTGAACCGTCTGGTGCGCCGTAAAGATTGATTCTTGTCACATCTGAGGTATAAGGAACGTCCTTATCCAGATTGAAGCCAATACCTCTAAAGTGCAATTCAATGTTGGTGGTGGCGGTTCCATATTTTGTATTGCTCGGTTGTATGTAAATGGTGTCCCCTGCCATGGCAGCGTCAACTGCCTCCTGTATTGTTGGGAAAATGTTAGCCCCCGTGGGAGCATTAGGATTATTGTCTGCAATCCAAAGACTTTGTGCCTGTCCAGAAAAAACGAATACACATAGCAATAGTAGAAGAAAGAGTGAGTTTCTCATGATAGTGGTGTTTTAAATTTTCGATGATAAAAGTAGTTAATCCGACATTAACCCGAAATAAATTCGTCGTGTATTAATCTAATTTAATCTACAAATAATTCAACGAAAGACTAATGTTGAGTTCTGGAGATTTTACCTGTTTATTTTTTAATCACACGGAAGACCAACGGGTCCTTCCCACTATCGTCTCTGAATCGAATCAGGTACATGCCTTGTGGTAGTAGAGAGGTGTCGTACTGGTACTGATTTTTCAGTCTACCCATCTCTCTTGTATCCAAAATTTTGCCATCCATAGAGATAATTTCCATCGATACACGATCAGACTTGATCTCTGAGTATTCAATATTGAGCACGTCGCTTGTTGGATTTGGATAAATACTAAAGTCTGTAAAATAATCCGAGGTAAGGCCAAGCACAATTTCGATCTCCACTCCGTCGGGACTTGCAAAGACTGCAAGGACAAAAGAATCATCTGATACTCCTGCTTCTCCAATCTCAAATTCAACAAATGCCGATTCATCAAGTGGTATTCCAGGATATTCTACGAAGAAACGATAGATACCCTGGGGGAGGAATCCATATTCGAACTCTCCATTGTCATTGGTTTCGCCGTAGGCGATCAATTCAAATTCATCGTCCTGATTGACTCTTCCTCCGGATCTTTTTCTCCTTAGCCCACACTTTCTTTTCTTCGCTCTCCTTCTGGCATCTATCCTGGATTGGTCGTCACCAAAGTCTTCTTCGATTGTACCACTAACTAAACCAACACCGGGATCGATGTCTACCGGAAACTCCTGCATGATAATGGAAATGGCTGAATCCGCCTCAAGAAATAGCGTGTCTGCCTCAATGTATAAAAACTCATCACCGTAGTACGTAGGAATGTAGGTGGCATTGGGATTTTGATCCCCACTGCTCGTGCTGATTGGGACGGTAGACTCAACTCCAATCAGATAGTCTCCCAATAGGACTTCTGGGAAATCAAACGTGCTTGAAACATTCAGAAGACCTGACTCATCATCAAACCTCAATGTGTCAGGTATATTCTCAGCATCTATCTGAATCTGGTCTAGTGGAAAGATGTAAGCATTGAGATTTTCTGTGATTGGTGCTTCGGTCTCTGCATCCAGGGCCTGAACAGAGATTACTGCATTTGCAAATACCTCTACTGGATCAGAGGTAAACGTCAAATCCGGAAGAGATGAGTTTGTGACCGTTAGTGAGTAGATACCCACCTCATCTCTGCCGAGTGACGGGATGTCATACGTCAATGTCGTTTGGGAGGCATCAACTGTTTCGTTAAGAAGCCATTCGTATTGGTTATTACTTGCCTCCCCGGTGATCCCGGTGATAGTTACTGCATTTCTTGCGTCGGTCGTCGTATTTGTAGCCGGGAATGGGAGTTCGCCATTGATACTGATCTCCAACGGTACAATTTGATTATTCTGCGGACTGTAATTCAAAGCGGACACTAAGCTTGCATTGGGCTCAAGGTCAGCGAAGTCGAGTTCATTGTTGCTTACATTGAGTGTATCTAGATTGGTCAAACCTGATAAGTCAGGTAGTGCTGTAAATGCATTATTCTGTAACTCTATTGTGATTAGGTTAGTTAATGAAGAGAGCTCAGTCGGTATAGGACCGGTCATCTGGTTGTCAGAGATATCTAATAGCTCGAGGTTTACCAGGTTTCCTATGTCCGAAGAAATGGATCCCGTGAAGTTACTCTGATCTACCCAAAACTCGATCAGGTTGGTCAAGTTGGTAAAACCTGATATATCCCCTGCTAAATTAGAGGTTCCTAAAAACACATTTTGCAGTGATGTCATCGTCCAAAACTCTGCTGGGATCGTTCCTCCTGTAAAAGGATTATCCCACAGGGCGACAAACGTTAAGTTAGTCAGGTTGGCAATGTTGGGAGAAATGGTACCTTCAAGTTCATTCTGTGAGATAGAAAGTCGGATAAGGCCATTGAGATCGTACACCTCGTCAGGCAGCGAAGTCAATTGGTTTCCGCTTAAAACCAAGGTGTCTAGACTGGTCTGACCAATTTCTGGCGGTATCGCGCCAGAAAGCGCGTTATTACTCATATACAAATCCGTCAGGGCTGTCAAGTCTCCAATTTCTGTCGGTAAGGTCCCTGACAAATTGTTATTGCTAAGGAAGAGTTTAGTAACTCGCTCATTTTCGACAACCACCCCAAACCAAGTTTCTGCCCTGGTACCATCTACCAGCCAATTGGTATTGTTGGTCCAGCCTGTTCCTCCAAGATTATTGTAGATGGCAAGCAATGCGGTAGAATCCTGAGTCAGAATACCAGGTGCTTTACCTGAACCCGCAACTTCAAAGGTAAAGGCCCCCTCATCAGCATCATCATTTGTAATTTCTACCGTAGCAGTGGAAGAAGTAATTGCTGAAGCGGTATAAATCACGTCGAAAGTGGCACTCATTCCCCCGCCGATGATCGCAGGTAGAGAGATTCCATCGATTGCAAAATCATCAGGATTGGTACCACTTAGCTGAATATCCGTGATTTCAAGATTTGCTTCTCCAGTATTCTGAATTTCGAATTGTGAAATGGCTTGGTTTCCAACGACCAGGCTTCCAAAATTGGTTCCATCTGAAAGGTCTGGGGTGATATCCCCACTTACAATATCAATGAGATTACCTTGAACATTTATTTCCTGTGGGGTTTGAGCAATTGCTGTGATTCCAAAAGGATAAGAAAACTCGTCAGAATCATCATTCGCAATCAATATCGAACCCGCAATAACACCGGTAATGCTTGGAGTATAAGTCACAGAGAACATTGCTTCTCCGGAAGGATTGATTATGGTTGGTGCTGTAATACCAGTCACCTCGAAATCGGAAGAGACATCATCTGTACCATTGGTTGCTGAAACAGTTATTGATGATATATTGAGGTCAATACCACCAAGATTCTGAATGGTGAAAGTAGAAGTTTGATCATCGCCAATCGCAATTGTTCCAAAGTCTGTTCCATCCGCCTCGTCTGGTGTCGTATCACCTGCAACTATATCAATCCCATTTCCTTGAACATTGATTTCAGCTTCAGGTAATAATGCTTGATTAAACAGCACTTTTAGACCGGTGTAGTATCCACCAAATAGGATGTCGTTGTCACCGTCATTGTCCAGATCTGCAGCGATTACTGTAGTATACTCGTCAGCGACAGCAGTAATATCAGCATCCTGGTTGAAACTTGGGGTTGTTAATCCATCGTTCAGAAAAATGGTAGGGAAACTTGCGTAGCCACCCAGGATGATATCATTGTCTCCATCGCCATCGACATCTCCAAGGGCACTAATTTCCGCAACGTTGGAGGTTTCAAGCGTATCCAGGATGGTGAAGCTACCGCCATCATTGAGCCAAAATTTGTGCTCACTTTGATTGTTGGTGAATAAGTCTAAATCACCATCTCCGTCCAAATCAGAAAGTTGTGCACTTGAAGCAGGGTAAGCGTTAGAGAGATCAAAGGAGGAGGTGTTGGTAAAAACACCGGTGCCATCATTGTCCCAAATCTGAGTATCTGCGAAGCTGTATCTTCCCCCGGTAACGATGGCATCAATATTTGTATCACCATCAATGTCACCAACATCCATGAAAGTAGCCTCGTACTTTAATGGCTTACTATCCAAAAGGGTAATGCCAAAATTACCGTCATTGTCAAAAGACCTTAGCCAATTGCTTGAACCATCTCCTTCGTATTCGGCAAATACAATAACTTCCAGATCTGCATCTGCATCAAGGTTTTCAATAAATACTTGTTTGCCGTTGTAATTGCCTACATCAATCGTATCCAGTACAGTCAAGGTACCACTGTCGTTTCTCCAAATATCAAAACCTAGTAGATTTCCATACCCGCTTCCTTCCAATCCACGGACCAAGTCCATATCACCGTCATTATCCAAGTCGCCTATTGCTACACTTTTTCCACTCGGTCCTAACTCCTGGCCAATGGTGAATCCACCAGCACCATCGTTCAACCATACCCTTGATTGCTGCGGACCAGCTGTAATGAGATCTAAGTCGCTATCTCCATCAATGTCTACTGTGTCCATGTCGTAAATGGTGGATACCGATAGAAGATCGGAACTCTGTACGAATGAACCGCCTTGGTTTTCAAGAGTACTGATGGTCCCTTCATTGTAGAAAATGGCATCTCCATCTCCATCAGTATCCAACTCTATGGGAATGCCTTGTCCTGGAAATTTTGCTGTTTCAATAAGTCCAACCCCAGCAACTCGTTGCATAACAAAGGTTGAATCCTCTCGAGTCGTTACGAACACACGATCATTCGTGGAACCTGCAGGATCATCAAAGGAATTGACGTCGTTAATGTCATTGTTCCCATTAATGTTGAAAGAAAAGTCCGGAGTGAAAGTGGATATGCCCGGGCCATTGTCATTTAGAAAAACTTGAAACTGGGCAGGGTAAGAGGCTGTTTCGACGATTAAATCCGTATCGCCGTCCCCATCAATATCCAGCGTATCGAGCTGATTGGTGAAAGTGCTGAATCCAGCTTCAACTCCATATGCATAACTACCGGGGGAAAAATTACCAATTCCATCATTAATGAATGAAAGTAAAGGGTATAAACCACTCTGGTAGCCTCGGAACGCAATATCAATGCTGGTGTCTCCATCGACGTCAAAGACCCCTACCAGATTGGACCTTCCGAGATTTCCTGGCAAGGCAATTCCGCCAGAAAAATTAAAAGCACCATCGTTAACAAGCGTTCTCACATAGTCATTGCTAGCATTTTGTTCTAATATGATATCTGCATCTCCATCATTATCTAGATCTGCAAAAAGCACATTATTGTCATTAAAGCTGATGGTTGGTAGGGAGGCGGGCTGTGATGTAAAATTCCCAGTACCATCATTTTGCCAGACCTGGTAGGTATATCCGTCATTCTCAGTACCATTTCTCATAAAAATGTCAAGGTCATCATCACCATCCAGGTCAAAAAGCTCGGCGCTATTAATGATGCCGT
>CAZQDI010000032.1:0-29749 GCA_964591785.1 uncultured Roseivirgaceae bacterium | reverse complement strand
AAAGCATGGGGATCTCAGGAAACCTAAGTTTCATTTCGACTGCCAGTTGCCATTTCGGCTCGTTTCTATAAATGCTGCTTCCATGCTGAGCAAAGCCCCGATGGATCATTCCGAGCTTGGTAATACCCGCCTTATTCAATCTTTCCAAGGCACCTGTCCAGAGTTCGATATCCGGGTTGATTGGGTTCTTTACGAAGACCGTAGCATCAGTGCCTTCCAATGCGTTGGCAATTTCCTGAACGGAAAATGGATTTACCGTAGTTCGAGCGCCGATCCAAAGGATATCAATGTCTGCTTTTAGTGCTTCAAAAACATGGTTAAAGTTGGCTACTTCCACTGAGGTCAGAAGCCCGGTTTCTTTTTTTGCCTTGCGCATCCATTTCAGCCCCTCACTTCCGATACCTTCGAAGTTGTTGGGTCTCGTTCGCGGCTTCCAGATCCCCGCCCTAAGGATGTCGACCTTTCCTGTAGCAGCGACTTGCCTGCATGTTTCTAATGTCTGTTCTTCGGTCTCAGCACTGCAGGGACCTGATACAATTACGGGTCGCTTCTTCTGAAATAACTCAATTGGTTCCGTTTTCATTTCTATGATGTTAATTTTTTATTCCTTAATTCTTTCAATTACTTCATTCCAGATGGGGATGTCGCTACAAAGAGAAAACCGGATATTGTTTTTCCCTTCGCTGCCAAATACGGTCCCAGGAGGAATGAAAATTTGGTATTTGTTGAGTAGATAGTCAGCATATTCCTCTGCATGATCCCAGCCTTTGGGGAGGGTACACCACACAAACATGCCTACTTGATTCTGGTCGAATGAACATCCCAGCGCGTGAGCGATCTCGAAGACCATTTTTCTCCTTTTCCGATACTGCTGATTCAAACCATCGTACCATGAATCTGGGAGGTTAAGGGCAGCTATTGCTGCTTGCATGACAGGTTTGAATTGCCCCGAATCCATATTGCTTTTGAAGGTCAAAACAGCCTGAATCAACTCAGGATTTCCAGCTAGTGCACCTACTCGCCAACCTGCCATATTATGAGCCTTTGATAGGCTACTCAACTCAAGTATCAGATCACCTTCCTTCCGGTTCCTTAGTATACTTCTCCTTTCCTCTGTAAGAATAAAGCCATACGGGTTATCGTTGACGATGACTATCTGGTGTTTCCTTGAAAAGGAGATCAAGCGATCAAAAAGCGCTTCATCTCCGTCCGTACCAGAAGGCATGTGTGGATAATTTATCCACATGATTTTTACTCTGGAAAGATCTTGACTTTCAAGCCATTCAAAATCCGGATAGTAGTTATTTTCTGCTTTCAGGGAGTAGTACATCAGCGTGGCACCAGCCATCTTTGAAGCACTTGAATAGCTTGGATATCCGGGGTTTGGTACCAATACTTGTTCTCCTTCATTAATCAGTGCCATGCAGATATGCATGATCCCTTCTTTTGAACCGATGAGTGGCAAAAGTTCCTTTTCCGGATCAAGAGTAACAGAAAAATGCCTTTGGTACCACATGCAGAAGGCATCTCTTAGCTCTGGAATTCCTTTGTAGGATTGGTATTGATGATAGCCTGTTTCATTCAACCCTTCGATAAGCGCTTGCTCCACTTCTTTTGATGGGGACATGTCGGGGCTACCAATGCCCAGGTTCAGAATATCGACACCCTCCTTACGAAGATCAGCGATTTCCCGTAATTTTCGAGAAAAATAATACTCCTTTACTTCCCCCAGTCGATTGGCAATCAAATCCTTAACCATGGGTCTCTCCTTTCTTATAAATACCTAAGATCTTAAAGGTCAGCGCTAGCCTTTTCATAATGGTTTCCAAGTCCCTAAGTTGTGCAAGTTCTGAGATCTGAAGCGTGGCGTAAAATCCGTAAAGAGTATTCTTGCTGGGTACTGGGTGAGATTGGAGCTTACTCAGGTTGATCCCGAGCCCACTAATTATTGTAAGTGTCTGAGCGAGAGATCCGGGCTCATGGCTTGTTTGAAAGTAGATTGAAACTTTGTCTGCATTCGCTATTTCTTCGTCGCTTTGCTTTTGCAAAATCAAAAATCGAGTATAGTTTAGGTCATGGTCTTCGATGCCATGTTTTACGACTTCCATACCATATTCCTTTGCTGCTTGTTGACTTGCGATTGCACCAATATTTGGAAGGTTTTCTTCGGCAATTCTCTTCACACTTCCGGCGGTGTCAAAGGCTTCGACGATTTTAATATCCGGATAGTTTGAAAAGAATCCACCACATTGACGGATTGCCATCTGATGAGAGTGAATCTCGATGATATCCGCTAAATCCGTTCCCGGCTGTGCAATGATATTCATTCGAACACGGAGGCCAATTTCACCGGCAATCTCTACATTGTTTGTCCTTATCAGATTGTAATTTGGTAGTATTGATCCTGCCAGGGAATTCTCAATGGCCATGATGCCTATATCGGCCGTGCCATCCAAGGTTGTGTCGATCACTTCCTTGAAAGTCTCACATTCTACTAGTTCCGGAGTATCGTGAAAATATAACTCAGCAGCTTCGTGGTGGAAGCTACCTTTCAACCCTTGTATTGCAACCTTCTTATTCATTGGCTCAAAAAAAAAGGCCTCCTTTGTGGGGAGGCCTTTTCGTTGTTTATGTTTTGTCAACTCATGTTATAGCCTTCCCTTTTGACCTGAAGGGTAAAAAAAGTAAAAGCTAAAATATGTGTTTGAATTTTTCATTTCGGACGCCAAACTAACGTCAATAAATTTTGAAAAGCAAAATAGCCTTCAACTTTTTTCGAGATTCTTCGTCAGAAATCATAGCGAAAGGCTCCCGTTGGGACAGTCTTTCGTAAATTTGAATTTTATCAATTCCAATTTGTGAGTTCTTTTTTTGACCAGCTACGCCGTAGAAATGTAATCAAATCTGCAATCTCTTATGTGGTGCTCTCCTGGGCGATACTCCAAGCAGCAGATATTATCTTTCCGCTGCTCCATATTGAGGATTCTGTCCTTAGAGTGATATTAATGGTCCTTGTCATTGGCTTTCCTATCTGGGTGGTATTTGCGTACTTTTTTGAGTGGACTGCTAGTGGATTCAAGCTTACTTCTCAGGTAGCTGAGGAAAAGTCTATTAGCAAAACCACAAGCCGACGCTTAAATCATTACATTATCGGAGGACTCATTATTGCTGTCATCCTATTGGTGGCAGATCGATTGACCAACTTTTCTGGCACATTGCCCAACAGAAGTTTTGAGCGCTCCATTGCAGTGCTTCCATTTGACAATTTGGGGGATCCTGAGACCTCCTACTTTGCCGAAGGAATGGCGGAGGATATCTTAACACAGCTTTCCAAAGTGGCAGATTTAAGAGTGTTGAGTAGAGTGACTTTAAAAAGCTATGATGCTGCAGGAAAATCTGTTGAACAAATCGGTGAGGACCTGGGCGTAAACTATTTACTCACTGGTAGTGTGCGAAAGGTCAACAACCAAGTAAGAGTTTCCTGTCAACTGGTGCAGGTGAATCCCGAAGAGCAAACCTGGGCAGAGAACTTTGACCGACAGATGAATGACATCTTCCGAATTCAGTCAGAAGTTGCCATCAATATTTCGGAAGAGCTGCAAACCAATCTGACCTCAGATGAAAAAATCCGGATAGAACTGGAACCTACGCAAAATCTTGAGGCCTATACTTTGTATCTGAGGGGAAGGGAAGCGTACGGAAGGTATACCTCCGAGGGGATGCGCGAAGCGGCGACCTTATTTAAACTGTCCATCAAGGAAGATCCTGATTTTGCGTTGGGCTATGCAGGGCTAGCAGATGCATTTGGACAACTTGCCTACATACAAGTACTCCCTAACTCCTATTATGATACAGCGCTCCTATATGGGAAAAAATCGGTGCAACTAAACCCGGAACTTTCGGAAGGCTGGAAAGCGATTGGCTTGGTTCATAGTTATTCTGGTGACCCTGCCAAAGCTAAAAGCAACTATGAAAAGGCTTTAGAATTCAACCCGAACTATCATCCTGCCATGGCTAATTTGGTTGGTTGCTATGGCATGTTGGGTTATTTTGATAAGGCAATGATCACAGCTGGCAAAAGCTTGCGACTCAACCCATTGAATTCTCATAGCTATACAAATATCGCAGATGGCTTAAAGTATATTGGTATGTACGATTCTGCTCTCAGCCTGGTAAAAAGGAGCATAGAAATCGATCCAAAGTCCAGTGCCTATGGAATTGAAGCTGATATCTATTTGGAGTTGGGTGAGTATGAAAATGCCAAACGAAGCATTGATAAAATGATTGAGTTGGACTCGGCATCCTTTCTTCAGGTTTCAGGTGCTTCGAGGGCTTTGCGCTTTGATGCTAATCTGGCATTTGACTACCTAACTAATGTCCAGAATCTTTCATCTTTGGATAGCCTGGATCAGTGGACAGTGTGTTCTTTGTTAGGTTACCTAATTGAAGATGCAGATTCAGCACAGACCTGGATTGATGCAGGAATCGAACATTTTGAGGCGATGGCAGCATCGTCTCGGTCAATCAATGTTGGAATGTTACAGGAGCTGCTCTATTTGTATTCGTTAAATGGACAACTTGATGAAGCAGTGACGATCCTTGAGAAGAAAATTGAAAAGGGATTCATTTATTCAGAACGACTTAAAAATGATCCTCGCTTGTCTAATTTGTGGGAGTATCCCGAGTTCATACGCCTGGTTCAGCAGCTTGATCAAAGGAGGTCAGATTACCGAATGAGACTAACTGCAAATGCAGATACCTACCTGGTCAATTAATCCTACGGCCCATGGGGGTTTTTATTGTTCTTGGCTAATCAAACAATACCGTGTAACTAAAATACAATACACGATGAAAGTCCTTAAAGTCATCGATACTTGCATTTGCATTGGCCCCGCGCAAGTCATTGTTGATGTTCGCAAGTCCGAAACTATATCCAGCAGTGATGATGGTTCCATTGTCAATAGTCAGACCAACACCCGCCTTTATGCCGTAGTCTAAGGCATTGAAAGGGATGCTATTTTCATCAATACTACTTTCTTCTCTCACCGTCCCAAATTTGGGAATAAGGCTGATTTCCTCCCTTCTTCCATTGATTTTATAGTCATTTTTTCCGCCAATACCTAGGGCAACATAAGGACCTGCAAAAGCGAATAGTTGAGGCTTTTCAGCATTCAATGGTTGGCTTGACAGATTGATTATCAAGTTGAGGGGTAATTCAAGGTAGTCAAGTCTGTAAATATCAAATTCATTATTCTGCAGATTATCCTCATCACTTTGAAACCCTTTTGAATTGTATAGTAGTCCCGTCTGTAAGGCGTATTCATCACTTAATTCGAACTGGGCAACCAGGCCGATGTGAAATCCGGTTCTAAATTTTGATTCGACCTCCAGGTCAGAATTAGCGTAGTCAGATGCCACGTCATTGAGGTTAACTCCTAAACTGAATCCAAAAAGCTCTTGAGATTGAACTTCTAAACCAGCAAGAAGCAGAAGCAGAAGTATTAGGTTTTTCACTTTATCTGCTGCTAGTCTAGTAATGATTGCAAGTTCCAATGGGTGATCCGTCGGGCGCTTTGATCGGATCCGGAATGCCAAATTCATTCGGCTGGTCAAGAAATCGCTCAATTTGACTCACAACATATTGGTAGTAGAATCCATCTTCATTGGTGCGTCGTGCAGTTCTGGCATTGGCGTATTCTTTGATCTTAAAGATGCTGGCATAGGCCTTTGCGCTTACATCAGGATATGAGTTTTTGTTTATTGCTAGTCCCATCAATTGCTTGAGCATTTCCATTTCAACTACTTTCTGGATCGTTCGGTCTCCCCGGGAAGTTGAGGGGTTCATCCAAACAGAGGAAACTGTTTTATTGAGGATTTGGTCCACGCCGGGCTGATTTGCATTTCTGGCTTTGTACGTCAGAAGTCGATTGAAGCGATCTGCATTAAATAGGTAAGAAAACGGCACGCTTGCCGCGGTCTCTATCGCTGCGAGGTAATCAAAAGCGGGCCCTGTTCTGGACTGGAAGGTCTCCCTCGATCTTGGAAAGCCAAAAGCCCGTGGAGGTATTTCCATCAATAAAGACTCCGGAAGCCTGAGAGAAGCCGGAGTAACAGTATTTAATAGTGCATCGAGTGCAGCCATTTGATCCTCAGGGGGAATCAACTCTGTCACAATTTGGTCAGCACCTCGCAAAGCATAGCTGTAATTTAACCCACCAATCAGCTTGCTTGTGGCATCTACTTGATATCGATGATACAAGTAGATAGGTACCAAAGCTTCTTCAATGGTACTCATTGGCATTCCATTTCGAATGGCTTTCTGCGAAAACGTATCGAGTACCTTCCTTCGGATATTCATCATGCGGTTCAATTCGTTCGCAGGGTTGATGCCATTGTCCCATAAATGGGCTTCGGGATGCAGACCACCTACCGGCCGCGCATCCTGATCTGTGATATACTTTAAACCGCCTTCAAAAGCCTCATTTAAGATTGCATTTAATTTTTCCTGCTGCTCTCCTTCGGGGAAATCACTATACCCGAAAGTTACGGTGACTTTGTCCCAGTCACCAATCTTATCATCGTATGCTTCAGAGAGGTCAATATTACCCGTAGCATCTAGCTTTACGTATGGCTGAGGGTAATCCATGACCGATGCCCGATTATTTACGCTGGAAGCGAAATTATGGGCGAGTCCAATGGTGTGCCCTACTTCATGGGCAGATAATTGCCTCAGTCTGGCTAGCGCCATGTCCGTCATCGCACTAGGCCGTTCGTCTCCATTTTCGTAGGGCTGGAGCAGTCCGGTAGCGATTAGAAAGTCCTGCCTTACTCTCAGTGAACCTAAACTCACATGACCTTTCATAATTTCTCCGGTTCTAGGATCCCTGACACTTGCCCCATAACTCCAACCTCGGGTGGATCGATGCACCCATTGAATGACATTGTATCGTACATCTAGGGGATGTGCATCTTCTGGAAGTACCTCTACCTGGAAGGCATCTTTGAATCCAGCGGCTTCGAATGCTTGGTTCCACCACCTGGCTCCTTCAATCAATGCCGATCTAATAGGTTCGGGCGCTCCTCGATCAACATAGTAAATAATAGGTTCAACAGCCTCACTCACTGCTGCGTCAGGATCTTTCTTTTTTAACCTGTGGCGAGTAATGTATTTTTTCACCAATGGTTCTTCAATGGGGGTGGCGTAATCTTGATAAGAGATGCTATTAAATCCACTGCGAGGGTCAAATTCACGTGGGGTGTAATTATCGTCTGGCAGTTCAATAAAAGAATGATGCGTTCTTACGGTTATTGACTCCGGGGACGGTGTCACTGACCTGACCCACCAGCCTTTTGGGTCTCCCGAAAAAGTAAGCAGTGATTCGAATTCCGTATTCTTTGGAAAATTGAAGGTAGCGTTCATGTAAATGGCTGATCGGGACTTGTCGACTGAATATCCACCTTGGTTAGTCCTCCTCAGTCTGCCACTTACGTTGTGAGAGTCTCGAAGCAGCCAGTCAGTAATGTCTATCAGATAAGCAGATTCACTTTTACTGGTGATTTCCCAGCCACCAATGACTGAGCTGGCAAATGCTTCTGCTACTGACTTGACTTCATCTTGATTTTCACTGACTGCTCGGTAGTCATAGTTAGGTTGTATCAGTAGAAGCTTATTTCCGTGTTTTTGAAACTTTACCACTCGCTCGTCACCTAGTTGGCCACGGTCCAACCCAATGTCATTTGAGCCCACACCAGCAGCAAGTGAATTCACATAGAGGATCTCCTGATCTACCTTATCCACCTCAAGGAAAATTCTACCGATGGCCTCATCATAATAAAAGGTGAGAAAGCCCTCTTGCTTCTCCATCCCCGTGGTGAATGCTTCGATCTCATTGGTGGTTTGCGATGCTGGTTCGGTAGGTACTGAACTTGTGGTGCCACAAGCCGTGATGGCTGTAACCAGGAAAATCGATAGGGACATTAATTTTAGGAAGGAATGTAGACAAGTGTTCATTTCACTATATTTATTCATACTTAATTCTGGATTTTAGCATAATATAGGCATTGGTCACCATAATTGTAATCGTTTTTATTTCAATCTATCTGATTGCTAATGTTGCAGCCTATTTTCTACAGGAACGGGTCTTATTTAAGCCAGAAAAATTACCAAAAGACTTTAAGTTCAACTACCCCAATCAAGATTATCAGGAACATACGGTTCATATTGGTGATGAAGCAAGAATTAGCTGTGCTCATTTTAGTGTGGAGAGACCTAAAGGAGTCGTGCTCTATCTGAAGGGAAATTCCCGATCCATTAAAGGTTGGGGCAAGTTTGCAGTGGACTTTACTCGTCTGGGTTTTGATGTTATTATGCTGGATTATCGCGGATTTGGGAAAAGTGTAGGGAAACGGACTGAAAAAAATATTAAAGACGATTTACAAATTGTTTATGACGTTATTAAGGAAAAGGTAGACGAGAAGTACATTGTGATCTACGGCAGATCAATGGGTTCGGGTTTTGCTGCAAAATTGGCCAGCAATAATAATCCGAGGATGGTGATCATGGAGTCACCATATTATAGCATGACCAAAATGGCCAAAAGGTACCTCCCAATTATGACCGCTTCACTTATTTTGAAATATCCACTTCGTACTTATAAGTGGATACAATATATCAAGTGTCCGATAAAGATTATTCATGGTACCAATGATAAACTTATTCCTTTCAAATATGGCATGGCGCTTTCCAAGATCAACCCGACGATTACCCGACTGTATCCAATTATTGGAGGAGGCCACAATGACTTGTTTACTCATGAAGAGTACCATCGAATGCTTGAGGAAATCATGAAGTCTAAGGAGCTTGCTCCTATTGATAAGGATGAAACAAGTATTTCCTTTGTAAAGCCTAAGAAAAAGAAACGAAAAGTTCTTTGAGTACCTTGAAATACCTCTTGATTGGAATAGTCCTGCTTTACATACTGATGGGTGCAGTGATCTATTTCTTTCAGGAAAAATTCATTTTTTTACCTGCCGTTCTTCCGAGTGACTTCCAGTTTCGGCTAGAAGTGCCCTATGAAGAGCACATGTTAGAAACCCATGAAAATGGTCGAATTAATTTGTTACATCTGAAGACGGATTCCTCCAAAGGACTCATTGTGTATTTCCATGGGAATGCTGGTTCCTTAGACCGCTGGAGTAAGATCGTTGAACCATTTGCAGGCTTGGGATATGAAGTGCTCATATGTGACTATAGGGGATATGGAAAGAGTCAGGGGGAAATAACTCAAGAGAACCTCTTGCATGATGCGGACGAAGTCTACTCATTCGCTTTGACCCTTGAAGAAGAGGATCGGATTATTGTATTTGGCCGTTCGTTGGGGTCAGGGTTTGCCTCGTATCTTGCAGGGAAGTACTCGCCAGGTAAGCTCATTCTTGAGACTCCATTTTATAGCCTGGAGGCTGAAGCAAACAGGCGATTCATGATTTATCCTGTTTCATGGTTACTTCGATACCAACTAAAAAACCACGAATTTTTGAAAACAAACAAGGCTCCTGTGTATGTTTTTCATGGTACTGAAGACAAAGTGGTTTCGTATGAATCAGGAACCCGGCTCTTCAATAAGGTCCCTTCCAATGAGGGGAAGTTTATCACGATAGTGGGAGGGTATCACAATAACTTAAGTGAATATCCTTTGTACTGGCAAGAGATTAAAACCCTTCTCCATGAATGAGTCTTTGTATTTCATTGCCATTGTTCCTCCGGTAGAAATACAAAATGAGATCACTGAATTCAAGCACGAAATTGCAAATCGATTCGGTAGCAGACATGCGCTGAATGCTCCAGCACACATAACTCTTCATATGCCCTTTAAGTGGAAGGAAAAGAAGATGGAGCAGTTGCATCATGTAATCAGAGAATGTAATGAGCAGCTTAATCCGTTTGAGCTTACGTTGAGAGGGTTTGACTATTTTGAGCCTCGTGTGATTTTTGTTAAAGTAGAATCAAACGTACAACTGGACCTGCTACAAGGGACAGTGGTTGACAACTGCCGAAGGACACTAAAGCTAGATAATGGCAACTACAAAAGCCAAGGTTTCCACCCGCATGTAACCATAGGATTCAGAGACTTAAAGAAACCCATGTTTTTCAGGGCCAAACAGGAGTTTGAGAACAGACATTATGCGTCGGTGTTTACGGTCAAAGACATCCAGTTACTACAGCATGATGGTAAAAGGTGGAACATTTACTAAATATATTAGTAAATTTACTTTATGCGACATGCCGGATCAGCAGACCTTCCACTTCACCATGGCCACGTTCCAAAATGGCTTGCTGAGCGGATGGCTAAACTTGGAGGTGCCATCACAGAGGCGATCCTGATTGAGTATGGAAAGAAGGAATTTATAAAGCGAATGAGTGATCCGGCCTGGTTTCAATCCTTGGGATGCGTTCTTGGTATGGATTGGCACAGCTCAGGGATTACAACCTCAGTGATGGGTGCATTAAAAACAGCGATCAATCCATTGGCTAAAGAGCTGGGAATATATGTCTGCGGAGGTAGAGGTAAGCATAGTCGGAAAACGCCGGATGAGCTTTTGACAGTTGCTGCAAAGACCGGCTTGGATGGTGACGGACTGGTTCGAAGTAGCCGTCTAGTGGCCAAAGTAGACAATACTGCCATTCAGGATGGCTACCAAATCTACCTGCATTCGTTCATTTTATCGGACGAGGGAGACTGGTCGGTTGTGCAGCAAGGAATGAATGGGAGCGAGGGTTATGCTCGCAGGTACCATTGGTCCTCTTCTGAATTAGATAGTTATGTAGATGAACCTCATCAGTTCATTTTTGGTAGAAACCACGGAGCCATTCTCAACCTTACACATCACGAGGCAGAGCAAAGTAGGGACTCCATCATGAAAATCACTTCCGAAAGACCCGACCGGATGCTAAATGAAATTCGGAAAATTCGATTGCCGGCGCATCACGATGTCAAGCAAAAAGATGTGGACCTTAAGCGCCTTGGGAGTATTTTGGCCGTCTCCCAGGATTTACCAACGCACACTTTTGAGGAATTACTACTGATTCAAGGATTGGGACCACGCACTTTGCAGTCCTTGGCTTTAGTGAGTGAGATCATTTATGGCACCGGCAGTCGCTTTGAAGATCCAGCTAGATTCTCTTTTGCTCATGGAGGAAAGGATGGGCATCCTTTTCCGGTGCCAACCAAAGTCTACGACCAGAGTATTTCGATTCTGAAAAATGCCGTTGAGCGTGCAAAAATCGGGTATTCGGATAAACTAAAGGCCCTCAACTCACTGACAGCCGCTTCACACCGGATGGAAAAGGAATTTACTGCAACAGGAAATCTGGATGATTTGATTCGGAAAGAAAGACAAGATTCATGGAAGTATGGGGGGCGAACAGTGAAGGGTTACGAAAAGAAACCTCAATTAATACAAGGAAGTTTGTTTTAGTCCAATTCATACAGTATTTCATCTATCTGGGTTTTCCCTTACCATGATTTTCTGTTCTTTTACCAGATGAGGTTTATTTTATTGGCCACTTTTCTTTGTTTGCTAGGTCGGGTATTTAGTCAGTCCACAGACTTTCCGATCAATCACCCTGCTTATCAAATGATCGATTTTGAAGAGATAAGGTCGCAAAAAAGCTTTTCTTCGGTAATAAAACCGTACTCGAGGCAGTCGGCTTTTGAATTGCTTCAGAGCCCTGAAAGTGAGTACCTTCGAAAGGAACTCCGAAGGTTTACTAAGGATTCTACTCGATCGAAAAGAACTTTTCTTAAAAAGATATATCAGTATCCGGCTGATGCGATCTACTATAGAGATAAGACCCTGGAGCTCCATGTCAATCCTGTTGGACAGTTCACAGTTGGATTGTCGAATGATGAAATAGGATCAATATTTGTCAACACACGGGGAATAGAGGTTCGTGGTACCCTGGATGATAAGATATCTTTTTATAGCTTTCTTACTGAAAATCAGGCACGCTATCCTGCTTACGTAAATGGTGTAAGAGACAGTACCCTGGCAGTGCCCTTCGAAGGTTTTTGGAAGCGATATGATGATACCGGCGTCGATTTTTTACGTGCCCAAGGCTATGTTGATTTTGGATTGAGCAATAGTATTTCTGCGCAATTCGGATATGGAAAGCACTTTATTGGCAATGGTCAACGATCATTAATTCTTTCCAACTTTGCCAATAATTATCCATACCTAAGAATTAATACTTCGACTCAGGTCTTTGACTATACCAACATATATGCTGAATTGATTGCAAATGTACAGGGCAATGCTGGTGGAACTTTTGGTACAGGCGGCTTCAACAAGAAATACTTGGCTTTCCATCACTTGAACATGAAGATTAGACCCAATCTCCATATTGGATTGTTTGAGTCCGTAATGTATGGAGATTCAACCGGTGGTCTCAAGCTCGAATACATGAATCCAATCATTTTTTATAGGTCCGTAGAGCAACAAAACGGCAGTGAAGACAATGCATTGGTTGGTCTTGATTTCAAATGGAATATTAAGCAGCGTTATTCACTGTACGGGCAGCTTGTGATTGATGAGCTGATCGTTAGCGAAGCCTTCGGTGGAAACGGTTGGTGGGGGAATAAGCAAGGAGTGCAGCTTGGGTTAAAATATGCGGATGCATTTGGGCTCAAAAACCTGATGCTTCAAGGGGAGGTCAACCGCGTTAGACCGTATACCTATGCACATGATAATCAATTGACCAGTTACTCGCACTATAACCTTGCCCTTGCCCACCCACTTGGTGCAAATTTCAGTGAAGGACTTTTCCGGGGCGTTTATCAACTTAGTGATCGTTGGCTTTTTGAAATGGTGGCAATTCGTGCGACTTATGGGAATGACATTGGCTCGGAAAATTTTGGTAGAGATATTCTCAAAAGTGATGATGTCCGAAGGTTTGGACCAAATCCGGACTTCGGTAATGATCATCTCCAAGGCAATAAAACGGACTTACTCGTACTCTTCTCTCGGACTACGTTCATGCCTAAACATAACTTATTCTTCGATCTGGAACTCACTTACAGAAGTGAATCTGATCAGAATGGACAAATCGATGCCGATTCTTCCATTTTTGGTCTTTCCTTTCGATGGAATATGCCTGCCCGTAAATATCTCTTTTAATTCCCTCAATTATTTTCCTAACTTACCCCTTCACTCAACTCATACATGAAAAGGTTTAAGCTCATCTTTCACATAGTTTACATCCTGATCACCTTGCTAGTGATGTACTTCTCGATCGATATTTTGATGAATACAGAAGCCTACCTTTCGAAAGTGAAGCTCTCAGCTTACATCAAGTTTCCAAAATACGTGATGGGAGTATTTCTCTTCATTTCAATACTCATGTTGACAGAATATATCATGCAGCAGGTACGGATCAGGAACATTAAGTCTGGAATAGATGGCCTTGAAACTCAAATCAAGGAATTGAAAGCAAAGCTTTATGATAAAGGTCAAACTGAAATCCCTGAATTAATTGATTCTGCTGCTGACGATTCAGTTAGTGAGAATGATGCAGAAAATGAAGATCCTGCATGATTATATTTAGGACTTAATCTAATAGTCCTAATGCTAGCAAAAACTTTCGGAAGTGCAGTGTACGGTGTCGACGCCTATAAGATCACTGTTGAGGTGAACGTAGGTCAAGGTACCAAATTTTTTATGGTTGGCTTGCCTGATTCTGCGGTCAAAGAAAGCGAACAGCGAGTAGAATCGGCGATCAAACATTTAGGCTATCGAATGCCACGGCAGAAGGTGGTAGTAAATCTTGCCCCTGCAGATATTCGGAAAGAGGGATCTGCCTATGACCTGCCCATCGCCTTAGGCATACTTAAGGCTTCCGAACAGATTGTGGCCGAAGAGCTGGAGCAGTACGTTATTATGGGTGAGTTGGCTCTGGATGGGGATTTGCGACCTATCAAGGGGGCCCTGCCCATTGCAATTGAAGCGAGAAAAAACGAATTCAAAGGCTTCATTTTACCAAAAGAAAATGCCTCGGAGGCTGCCATTGTAGACGGTTTGGAAATCATTGGTGTTGAAACCATCAGAGAAGCCATCGAACACCTCGAAGGGCAAGAACTGATCAAACCCCTCTCCTATGATACGCGAGATATTTTTTTCAACGAATCCGACAATTATGCCTCAGATTTTGCTGATGTGCAGGGGCAAGAAAACATAAAGCGAGCGATGGAAATCGCTGCAGCAGGAGGACATAACGTAATCATGGTTGGCCCACCAGGTGCCGGCAAAACTATGTTGGCCAAGAGATTACCTTCGATTCTGCCTCCGCTTTCACTGCATGAGGCTTTGGAAACTACCAAGATTCACTCAGTGGCGGGTAAGCTAGGTACCGATGCCCATTTGATCTCTCAGAGGCCTTTTCGCCAGCCGCATCATACTATTTCAGATGTCGCACTGGTAGGAGGCGGTGGCATTCCACAACCTGGTGAGATCTCCTTAGCCAATAATGGAGTTTTGTTTCTAGATGAATTGCCAGAGTTTAAGCGAACTGTTTTAGAAGTCATGCGGCAACCGTTGGAGGAGCGTAAGGTGACTATTTCAAGAGCAAGGGTCTCCTTAGATTATCCTTCCAATTTCATGTTGGTTGCAAGCATGAACCCCTGTCCGTGCGGTTATTACAATCATCCCGAAAAGGAATGTGTGTGCGCCCCCGGAGTTGTGCAACGGTACCTCAACAAAATAAGCGGACCTTTGCTGGATCGGATTGACTTGCATGTTGAAGTTACACCCGTCTCATTCGACCAAATGACTGAAACACGAAAAACGGAATCAAGTTCCGAAATAAGAGCGAGGGTTGTGAATGCCCGAATGGTTCAGGAAGAGAGGTTTAAGGATCATTTAGAGATTTTTAATAATGCCATGATGAGTTCAAACATGGTCAAGGATGTTTGTCAAATCAACGAAGCAGGTAAAACATTACTTAAGACTGCCATGGAACGACTGGGGTTATCAGCCAGGGCGTACGATCGAATTCTTAGAGTTTCCAGAACCATTGCTGATTTGGCAGGCAAAGATCAGATCGCTATTGAGCATTTGGCTGAGGCTATTCAGTACAGAAGTTTGGATCGAGAAGGATGGGCTGGTTAATTTGGCCCTTGGATGACAGACGCAATCACCAATTCGTTACAGTCTTATGGGTCTTTTTCTGGTAATGAGATCGATCTGTTTCTTTCTAAACTGAAGGAAAGGCGGGTAGGGAAGGGTGAAGCTATACTGAATATAGGTGATGTCTGTATGTCACTTTCATTTATAGAAAAAGGAAGTTTCATTCAATATCATAAAGATGAGGAGCTAAATGAGGTAGTCAGTAATCTGTTTATCAGTGGTGAATGGCTTTTAAACCACGCCAGCTTTACTGGACAAAAGCCGTCCATAGATAGAATTGATGCTTTCGAGGACAGTTCAGTTCGCACCCTAAGCATTCATGATGTACACGAGTTGATTGGCTTGTACCCTTCTTTTTTTGCATTGGGCAAGATTCTTGAAGTGACTGATTTTCGATCCAACCAAAAGCTGACTCCGGACCAGAAGTACACTCAACTGCTGGCTCAAAAACCTCAATGGATCAAGACCTTTCCCTTAAAACACATTGCTTCTTACTTGGGAATGACTCCTGAAACACTTAGTAGAGTAAGAGCTAGGATCAGCTAGTTTTCTTGATTCTGATCAAGTGCTCTTTTCTGCGCTTGCAAATAGGTTTGCAAAAAAAGTCTTATGTCATTACCAACTACGTCAAAGGCCTCAGGCATTGCCCTCATGATTGGATCTTTCTTAATGATTATTACAATGGTTTTGCATCCTGTAGGCGGCGATTTTACCCATCTGGTTCGCATCATTACCATAGGAAGAATATCGCATATCATTGCGATTGCTTCAATTCCCCTGATTGCCTATGGCTTCCAAGGACTGAGTAAAAGCCTGGAAAGCACTATTTCGGATATTGCATACTTTTTCATGTTATTTGGCCTTATTGCCGTCCTCTTTGCGGGTGCGGTCAATGGCCTGATACTCATGGATTTTGTAGAAAGCCATCGAGATGCTTCAGATGATGTGATCGAATCCTTGAAGCCGTTCCTGAGACTAATTAGAAGCATTAATCATGCATTTGATTTCATTTTTATAGGGGCTGTTTGCATATCCACGGGAATCTGGTCTGCGCTTATTATCTACAAAAAAAGATATGCCCCATTGATAGGATGGCTTGGCCTACTATTGACCAGTATGGCTTTGGTTTCCCTGTTTGCTGGATTTGTTTTCGTTGATCTAACGGGATTTCAAATCTTCATATTTGGTTGGGTAGCTTGGGTAATTAGTCTTAGTTACCAACTAATGATTAGAATATCTACTACTTAAGTCTGACGGAAATATCTTGCGACTCTTTGAGAGCAAAACGTGCTCCCTCAAAATCAGGTGGACCAAAGGTGGTGGACGGGTCATTTGAGAAGCCATACGGCTCCTTTGGAATTCTCAGTAGATTGGTGTAGAGTTTTCCATTCTGATTTAGGTCCTGAAAAACAATGATGGCATAGCTCCCGGAAGGAATCGGTTCGAATATATATTGATCAACGTTTCAAAATGTTCAGGCATCCAAATACACTTCACTTCCTCACCACTTGCCATGAGTTTTCAGCTTTGTCATATAGACAAAATCTGAAGCTTCCCCCCATTGGGGTTCACTCCTGTGATCTTGACCGAGAGCGAATGTTGAGCACCTGACTCTAGTAGACCTATGCAAAATAGAATTACCATTAGAGTCTTCATTTATTCTATTCTCAATTGTTGAGACGGGTTGATCTTACTTGTTTGATATACCTTAAAACCGATCGTTGAAATCACAATCATCATGACTACTAATGCTGCCCTTATGAAGTGGGTAATGTCGGGGTCAATGTGATAGGCATAGATAATGTCAAAAACCGTTCGCAGAACGAACATCCCGGAGAATAAGCCAACGATTGAAGCAATGCCCATCATCCAGTAGAGATCCTTGCCAAGTAAGTGAATGATTGTACCTTGAGAAGCTCCTAACACCTTCCGAACTCCAAACTCCTTGCTTTTCCGCTGGACCTTGAGCGAAACAAGTGTGTAAAGGCCAAGGATTGAAACCAAGATGGTGATCAGCGCTAGAAATAAATTGATCGTAACCATCACGTCATTGAGGGACTCAGCCCCGAATAGAACTGACTTTTGCAGGAATCCATTGTATAATTCGTTTGGAAATACTTTGTACCAGTCCTTTTCAAGAGCCAGAAGCGCTTCTTCAGGTTTTCCTGAAACTCTGGCAGAAAGGTAGAAATAAGAGTCATCATTGGATTGTCTAATTACGGTTGGCTCGATCTTATTGTCCATCATGATGGAGCGAACATTAAAGTCTTCCACTACCCCAATTACTTTAAATTTTTCACCACCCAATGTGATCAACTGGTGCAACAGGTCCTTTCCGTATTGATTTTCTAACATTTTGTTGATCAATACTTCTGGAATTCTGTCACTATTTTCATTGAAGAAGTTTCCTTTTACGAGTCGCAGACCCAAGGCTTCTGGATAACCATGGCCCACCTTTAGAACTGCCACTGGTCGATCTGCACCATTGAAATCCATGAAGTCAGACTCATTGGAGAAGCCCACAAGCCAATTTGCACCGGCTGTTTCCTCTACTAGTGGATTTTGTGCAACTGTTTCTCTCAGAACCTGAAATTGACCTGTACGGTTCAGCGGAATGTTTATCACCTGCTCCACCTCGTAGCCTCGATCAAGAGATTTCTGGTAGTAGGAGTTATCTACATTCAAAAACAGTCCGAAAACATTATAGAAGCATAAGGCAAACTGAAAGGTCAGCAGAATGGCCATCAGCTGATTTTTGCCGGAAAGGGATACCTTTTTTCGAAAAATATTGATAGCCGAAAACTTTGAAACATAAAGAGAGGGGTAGGTGGCTGCGAGGATGGATACAATCACAATGATCCACATGCTGAAATAAATCAGGTCTCCCGTTGGAATCTTATCAAATTGAATGAGCTCTCGCTCAAATAATGCGTTGTAGCTTGGAACCAAAATGAATGAGATGCCAAATGAAAGAATCACAGCAAGCAAAATCATAAATGAGTTTTCTATGAAGAACTGAACCGCTGTGCTACGACGAGTACCTCCCATAATCTTGCGGACTGCAATTTCTTTTAACCTTTTGCCAGAGAGCGCAATGCTTGTATTAATAAAGTTGAAACATGCTAGCAATAGGATGGTGATGGCAGAGCCTGAAATACCGTAGACGGAAGATGGGTGCAGATGATCTTTAAATCGTCCGCGATAAAGTGCATCCTCAAAGGCTGGCCATACAAGTATATTGTCTAATTGATAGCTTGCTATTTTAAGTTTTGGATTGCTTTCATTTCGGATGCTAAGCAGTGAAGACAGCTCTTTTAGGATCTCATCTATCTGGTTTTTTCCAGCATGAATAAAGGTGGCATCAACACTTAGAGACCAATCATTTCCGTTCAATCCGTAAGCGTCCAGATAGGTATCTAATGGAAGAAGTGCAGCATGTTCGAAGCTGGTGTTCGTTGGTAAGTCTTCGAATACTTCCGCAATCAGAAATGATGCTTCTTTTTTATTTGGGAAGATGATTTTAATCTGTTTACCGACCGGGTAGGGTTCGTCAAATAGTTTGAGGGCAAGCTTGCCAGAAATCACGATCTCACCCTCTTGAAGGCGATTGATTCTTTGCTGAGTTAGGTTACGGAAATTGAAATACTCCAAAAATTGAGGATCCACAAAACCAATTCGGGTATTGAATAGGCGAGTACCATCTTTGACCACGAGATCATTGATCTTATATCTAACTGCCGGTATTCCCGAAGCCTGCAATGTTGGTGCCAGTGCCATCGAAGAGCTTCCGAGTGTAGATTCACCAGTTCGCAGACCATGAACCTTATGCAGGTTATGAGCTTCCTCGAAATGCGCGTTGAACGTGGTATTGAATCGGTAGTTGAAGTAGCCGATCGTGCAAATAGACAATGCCAGTGCCAATCCGAATACGTTCGCAAACACATAAAACGGATGAAGCTTAATGGCTCTGAGTGAGGTTTTTAAATAGTTTTTAGGAAGTGACATAATACGGTTGTTAAAAAAATGAGCATGTTTTACGATAGAAGGCCGAATCATATTAAGCACTTCCTTTTTATATATTTTTTGAGCTTTTGACAGGTTATGGGTTTCAATGTTGTCCAAGAATGCTTCCTCCAAATCACCCTGGAGTTCTTCAAATAATCCCGGTTCACAAAACCACTTAAAAAGTTTGGAGTAGAACTTTGGTAGCTGATGTTTCATTTCAAGCTAAACTTCGGAACGAGGCTCCACATTTCTTCCCGCATCTCTTTGGCTTGCTGTAGAGATACTTTGCCGCCTTGGGTGAGTTTGTAGAAGCGTTTTCTTCTACCCCCCCTTTCGGCTGTTGCGCCACCGTACTCAGACTCCAGAAGCCCTTTCTCTTCCAGCCTTGTTAAGGCAGTGTGAAGTGCCCCTCTACTAATGTCGCGCTTTAATCGACTACTGATCTCCTTTTGTATTCTTAGCCCATACGCTTGATCATCTAGTATTAAGATCGCCAGCAATACGATTTCCTGAAATTCTCCGACGTTGGTCTCCTTCATGATTTTCTTATTTGTTTCTGTATTGAAGACCAAACGTAACAAAAATGTATTTGTTTCACAAATGAAGACTAAATAGAACTGCTCTGTTGAAATCTCAATGAAAACTCAAAAAATGCTATCTTGATACATGAAAATAAACTTCGTTACGTATGCTCAAAAAATTCCCCTCATACCTTATTGGATTAATGGCTTCCATCGTTTGTCTGGCACAAGGGACCCAACTGTTACGACAGCCGACTATATCCTCCACCGACATTGTATTTGTGTATGCCAATGACCTTTGGAAAGTTGGAAGAGCAGGCGGTCAGGCCATTCGATTAACATCGAATGAAGGCTATGAATCAATGCCTCATTTTTCACCGGACGAACAATGGATTGCTTTTTCTGGCCAGTATGATGGAAATACGGATGTGTATGTGATTCCTGCTGAAGGAGGTTCCCCAAAAAGACTGAGCTACCATCCAAGCAATGATATGGTGCAAGGTTGGACTCCGGACGGAAAGGTGATCTTCCGATCTACAAGGGAAGCCCATCCAACAAGGGTCAATCGCTGGTATACCATTGGAATGCAAGGGGGGCTACCCGAGCAATTTGAGATTCCCAGAATCGCAAGTGGAGAACTTTCTCCGGACGGGACTTATGTAGCCTATGAACCAATCACTTATTGGGATGCCGAATGGAGAAACTATCGAGGAGGACAAGCTCAACCTATTTGGATTGTCAATTTGGAATCAAAAGAGTTGCTCAGAACTCCACGTATGGATAATGAGCGGCATTTGAGTCCCATATGGCATGGAGGTAAGGTTTATTACTTATCAGAGCGCGATTTTTTAAGTAATATCTGGTCTTTTGACCCTGGAACTCAAGAAGAAAGACAGGTTACGTTTCATAAGAAATACGATATCAAGACGATGGATGCAACGGAAGACGCTATCATTTATGAAATGGGTGGCTATCTCAATTTACTTGATCCCGAAACCGGAACCACCACGCAGTTGGAGATCACAGTGGCAGGAGACATGAACTTTTCTCGAACTCGTTGGGAACCTGTAAGCGCTAGCGATCTTAGCAACCCTAATGTGTCACCAAATGGTAAGAGGGCAATTTTTGAATACCGCGGAGAGATTTTCTCATTCCCCAAGAAAGAAGGAAGCTGGAGAAATCTGAGTAACTCCCCAGGGGTAGCTGATCGCTCGCCAATTTGGTCCCCTAAAGGAGATAAGGTAGCTTGGTTTTCAGACGCAAGTGGAGAATACCAACTTATCGTAGCAGATCAGTTTGGCGAAAATCAGCGAGCTTATGCATTAGATAATCCCACCTTTTACTTCAGGCCTGACTGGTCCCCCAATGGTAAACTTATTGCTTATACCGATACAGACTACAACATTTGGTACATCGACCTTTCTTCTGGAGTGGTCAAAAAAGTTGATACAGACAGGTATGCACATCCCAATCGAGCAATGAATCCGGTTTGGTCCCCTGACAGTCGATGGATCACCTACTCCAAACAATTGGAAAGTCACTTCAAAGCCATTTTTGCGTACAATGTTGAGACTGGCAATAAAATACAGCTAACAGATGGAATGGCGGATGCCATCACTCCTGTCTGGGATCAAAATGGAAAATACTTGTATTTCCTTGCCAGTACCAATTATGGACTAAACTCTGGTTGGCTTGACATGAGCTCCTATGACCCCGATGTGACAAGGAATCTCTACTGCTTCATTTTCTCCAATGCTACTCCCTCCCCGACCATGGTCAAAAGTGATGAAGAGGAGGTCAAAAAGGAAGAGACTGAGGAGCCCGGTACCAAGAAGGATAAAAAAAATAAGGGCGAAGCGAAAGATGTCTCCATGCGTATTGACATTGATTCTGAGGGCATCAGTCGTCGAATTGTACCGCTGGACATGCCTAATAGAAACTATATTGGTCTTTTGGCTAGCAAGGAAAACAACGTTTTGGTGGCAGAAGCACTTCCCAACACGCCCGGGGTCACGATCCATCAGTTTGATTTAGAAAAGATGAAAGCTACAGAGTTTGCTACTGGGATCAGACAAGCTGTAAGCTCTTCCAATGGATCTCATGTGCTGCATAGTTCTGGTGGAAGTTGGTCTATTTCGTCGACAGCTGGCAAACCTTCTGGGGAAGATAAAATTGGCATCGATGCCAAAATAAAAATTGATCCTAAAGCCGAGTACACACAAATCTTTAGAGAGGGTTGGAGGTACATGAGGGATTTTCTATATGTTGACAATGTTCATGGAGCTCCCTGGGATCAAGTCTACGAATGGTACGCACCCTGGATCAGACACGTTCGTCACCGAACCGATCTCAATTATATGGTAGACATCATGAGTGGGGAGGTTGCTGTGGGTCATAGCTACGTTTCAGGTGGTGATATGCCGGATCTGGAACGGGTTCCCGTCGGACTTTTAGGAGTCGACTTTAGTCTGGAAAATGGCTTTTATCGCATCAAAAAGATCTATAACGGTGAAAGTTGGAATCCGAATCTCAGAAGCCCATTGGGTACCCCCGGCCTTCAGGTAAATGAGGGTGATTATGTCACCGCCATTAACGGTCAAGAACTTAGATCCGCGGATAACATCTATCAACTATTGGAGCAGACTGCAGGCAGGGTCACGCAAGTAACTATCAATAAAATAGCTGCCAAAGGGGGCAATGAGATCAATATCAAACCTGTGCGAAATGAATATCAGTTAAGAACCGTAAGCTGGGTAGAGAGCAATCGCAAGAAGGTTTCAGAAATGTCCGGTGGTAAGCTGGCGTATGTGTACCTTCCAAACACCGCAGGTCCTGGATTCACCAATTTCAATCGGTATTATTTTGCACAACAAGACAGGAAAGGTGTAATCCTTGATGAGCGTAACAATGGAGGTGGTTCAGCAGCGGATTATATGATCGATATTATGGCTAGAGAGTTGTTTGGATATTTCAATAGTAAAGCGAATGACAACCGACCATGGACCACTCCAATGGCAGGAATTTGGGGACCAAAGGTGATGATTATTAATGAGCGTGCAGGATCAGGAGGAGATTTACTGCCCTACATGTTCCGAGCAAAAGACATTGGGCCGTTAGTCGGTACTCGTACCTGGGGTGGGTTAGTTGGTACCTGGGATACACCAAGGTTCATAGACGGTGGACGTATGGTCGCCCCTCGGGGAGGATTTTATGATGCAGACGGTAATTGGGCAGTCGAGGGAGTTGGAATCGCGCCAGACATCGAGGTAATACAAGAACCTAAGGCAGTGATGGAAGGAAACGATCCGCAACTAGAGCGAGCGGTGCAAGAAGCCATGAGACTACTGGAAAATGAAGAATTTCAGCTCAAGCCAGAACCAGCAGCACCTGTTCGATGGAAGCGTCCGGACGGATGGGATAAGAACTAAGTGATCAGGGTCCAGGTGGGTCCTTTTTTTGCTTGTATAGTCGAAAAGTCAGCCGATTTTCTCTTTAGTTTCGGTGTCCACCATTTTTCGTAGCTCTTCGATGATTGGATCTACAGACATGTACTGTTGTCCGTAAGATAAGTCGAAAGCGTGGTCGAAGTCAGGCGCATCGTTTCCCTGGTTATGCTGAATGATGCTTTCAATCTTATCCAGCGCCTTTACTATTTGTGCTTCCGGACTACTTGCATTCTCATATTCATCCCAAATGCATAAGAGATTCGTTGCAACTGCTTCTGGAAGTGCGCTGGAAACCTCTATGAAATCTTTTCTCTCCTGATCGCTTTTGTTGGGAGTGTTTATTTGCATAGGAGCTGGAATGTCCCCATTGATGATTTCTCCTAAATCATGAATCAAGCACATTTCAATAACTTTCTTGATATCGAGTGTTGGGAAGTAGGTAGGGCAAAGAATAATCGCGATGGTTGCCAGTCTCCAGGAGTGTTCAGCCACACTTTCTTGCCTCCCCTGTTGAGTCATGCCGGTTCTAAGTGTGTCTTTTAAGGGCTCTATATCTTTAAAAAACTGATAGATTTTTCCAAGGTCTTGCATACGTGCTAATGAAAGACAATGTGTGTCAAAATCAAAGAAAGAACGAGGCCAATTCCCCAGGCCAATGTTTTTTTCGACTCATACTGAATAAGATTTCTCCACGGAGCCGCTTTCTTGCGATTGAATAAGACCACGATCGTCAGTCCGAGGACGATGACCCACATGGCCCGGACGAAGTAGTTCATTTCGGGGAATACTTGCAAGATCGATACCTGAAAAATAAAGGTGCTAAAGAAAGCGGCTATGATGCTTCGTTGGTTGGAAAATATGAAGAAACCTGCAGAGCAGATCAAAATCACAATACCACAATTGATGTAATATCTTAGCTCGTTCAGTGTGTGAGTAAACGCAGCATCAGGATTGCTGAACTTCAAATAAAGCAATACTAAACCCATGATGATCCCACTGAACAAAGTGATCACAATCGCGCGCTTTCCAGCATTGACTACCTGAATATCACTCGCAGATTTGTTCAAATAGCCTTTGTAAATATCGATGGACCACAAGGTAGCGAGTGAGTTGAAGGTGGAGTCTACCGTACTCATTAGTGATGCAAACAGGGCACATAGGATTACACCTTTTAATCCAATAGGAAGGTAGGTATTTACCAGGTAAGGGAAAGCCATATCTGGCTCAGCAAGTCCGCCTTTTCCCAGTATTCCAACGAGTGCAATACCTGGTATGACAATCAAAATAGCCATGACATATTTGATCAGTCCTCCTACCAACAAGCCAGTCTGCGCCTCGCTTAAGCTACGAGCTGCCAGTGAGCGCTGCATAATGGTCTGGTTGGCACACCAGTAGTTGATGTTCAGAAAGAACAACCCGAAAATATGAATCCACGGAAGTGTCGGGTGATCCTTTGGGAGATGCAAATGCATCAATTCAGGAGTTTTTGTATAAAGTTCCGACCATCCCCCTACTTCACGTAGTGAAATAAACAAGACCACAAATCCACCAGCCAATAGAATACTGAACTGGATAACATCCGTTTTGACCACTGCCTGCAGACCCCCTAAATAAGTATAAGCAGCGGAGAATATGCCTAACGCAACGATGATCACTGAAATTCTCGTGATTCGATCCTCACTAATGATCTGGAGGTAATCTGCGAATACCAAGTCTGCTGCGTAAGCTCCCCAAAACAAGGCGGCGCCCAGGGTAATGGTTGAGAAGATAGCAAGGTTTGAAATTGAGTAGATGAGACTGACAGTTTTCCCTAGCCGATGTTTGATGAACTGTGTGATGGTAATAATTCGCTCCTTAAGGAAGAGTGGAACAAAGATGAATGCAGCCATCACAATACCCTGGATGGCATTGATTTCGAGACTTGCCTGAGCAAGACCGTAGAGGTAAGCAGACCCCATCATTCCCAGGAATTGATAGCCGTTGATGTTGGTGGCGATCGTAGATAAAGAAATGGAGTACCATCTTAGATTTCTTGAGCTCAGAAAGTACTGCTCAATCGTAACATCTTTGCCGACCTTTCCTGAAAGGGCTGCCAGGAAAATAGCAATGAAGTAAGTAATAACAATGAGAAGGTCGATCAAATCAGTTGGATTTTGGTTTCTTTCTTTTTGGAGGTTTACAGCTTTTGCAGAAGTATTGATAGTCAATCATCTGCAACGCCACTTGCTCATGTTCCTGCTTAAGGAGCTCTTCTTTTCTACCAAGGTCGGTTAGTTTCATGATTCGGGATAACTCTTCGTTAAGCTCACTGTTTACCTGTTCATAAATCGGTTGGTAAAAGTTGGATTTGCTAAAAGTCTCCTTCTCTGTATTCATTCTTTTTCTAAACTTCCGAGCATAGAGCTCCGTAAGGTCAAAGCTATATCGAGCAAAGTTTAACAGCTGGTTCGCAGTCACTGAGTCAGGAGCTACAATAAAGGCACTTGAGCGAGAGAATATTGCAGTAACAGTATTATTGAAATTTTTAGAAAGGGCAAAAGAATAAGCGTTTTTCTGCATTAAAAACTCCAAACCGCTACCTGAGGAAAGTGCATATGCATCCCGCGAAGGATCGATTTCCGTACCTGGATTCATAAAATCTTTGATTGTGATAACGTATCCTTCGGACCATTCTATTTTATCCTGTGCTGCTAAGGCAAATCCGAAGCATAGTAGCGTGGTTGTGAAAAGTCTCCTCATCGTTTCATTATCTTCTTATTCCGCCAGCTAACGGGGTATCAGGGTAGTGTTGCGAAATTCGTCCTTGTACAGTTGGCATTGAAAAAGTCTTAATTTTTGGAAGGACATACTTTGCAAATAATCGGCATTCGTCGAGGTGCGGGTATCCTGAGAAAATAAAAGACCGAATGCCCATTTTCATGTACCGTTCAATTTTCTTCAGTACCTGATCCGGATCACCAACCAGGGCTGCTCCACAACCTGAACGAGCTCTACCAATGCCGGTCCAAAGATGAGCTTCAGCATAGCCTTCAGAATCCGCCTTATCACGAACTTCTGCCTGTTTGGCAACCCCCAATGACTTAGCGTCCTGTGCTCGTTCTCTGATTTCCTTTCCCATTGCATCATCGACATAGGTCATGAGCCTTTTGGCTGCAGCTCTTGCCTCATCCTCGGTTTCGCGAACAATCATATGGACGCGTAGACCAAAGTCAATTGATCGCCCATATGCTTCGGCCTTTTCACTCATGGTTTTCATCTGACTTCTAAGTACCTCTTCCGTATCCGGCCACATGAGATAGACATCACAATGCTCTGCGCATAGGTCAAGTGCTGGAGGAGAGTATCCACCAAAATAGAGCAAGGGTCCTCCATTTTGTTGGTAAGGTTTCACAGGGTCCGTAGTGTCAAGCCTTATTTTATAAAATGAACCCTCAAAGTCGAGGTAGTTTTGGGTCCAGCCCTGCTTTAATACCTCAATCACTTCGCGTGATCGTTGATATCGATCCTCAGAAGACAATTCCTCTCCGGGGAGGTTTGAGGAGATGATATTAATGGTAAACCTTCCCCTTAACAAGTGATCAATCGTCGCAATAGTTCGCCCAAGCATTGTAGGCCATACCTCTCCGCAACGAATTGCTGCCAGTAGATTGATGTTTGTTGTCATCGGTGCGACTGCTGCTGCAAATGGCAAGGTATCCTGACCGACCTGATAGGAAGAGGGGCATAGAATGTTTCGGTACCCCAAGCGATCGGCCGTGAGTAGGACATTAGAAGTATTGTTCCAATCGCTCTTGTATCGTGGGTCATGTTGTCCCAGGAACTCATCGTCCCCATTGCACAAAGGAGCAAACCACGATACTTCTGCCCCCTCAAGATGTTCGGATCGTATTTTCACCTCGATAATTTAATCAGTCTTGAAGACTTTATGGATTCACCAGTGGTCCCAAATTCTTGAGCCAAAGAAACTTTTTGTAACTCTATATTTTGATAAACGTAATACTTTGTTATTCTATGTATATAGAATTGATTACTTTTGATCAAATAAGTGACCGAAATGATCTCTAAGAATTTAACTGCGGCATCGACAAAACCTATTATCCTCGGCATCTTGAGACAAGGCAATAGCTATGGATATCTCATCATTAAGAAAATCAAAGAAATTTCAGGCGGTAAAATGGAATACTCCGATGGGATGCTGTATCCGGTCTTGCATCGGTTGGAAAAAGAAAGACTAATTCAATCGAAATGGACCATGGATGGGGGAACTCGTCCAAGAAAGTATTACGAAATCACGGAATTAGGGAAACAAGAGCTGGTGGCTGAGCAGTCGCAGTGGCAGCAGGTAAATGCGGTGCTTAATTCGCTCTGGGATCCTAAACCAACAACAAACTAGAAAGATGTTTGAACTCGAAAACTCAATCAACAAATGGCTAAAAGGCCTTAGGGGATATAAGGCGTTTGAAGAGGGGACCATTCAGGAAATGGAACTTCATCTCAGAGACAATATCGAAGACTTGGTCAGTCAGGGCTTGGATGAAAAAACGGCCTTCGAAAAGGCAGTTCACGAATTTGGCGCAGTCAATCAGGTGGCTAAGGAAGAAGACACGAATGTTCGGGTAAAACCCACCTTGAGAACCTTTTTATTTAGAGCCATGCTCAATAACTACTTCAAGACGAGTATGCGCACCATGCTCAAGAATCCGCTCAATTCGTTCATCAATGTGTTTGGATTGGCAGTAGCGATTGGTGCCTGTTTGGTGACCTATGCATTTATCGATTTTGACCTCCGAATAGACCGGTTTCATACGCATACCGATGAGCTTTTTCTCTCCACCTATTACGTGGATCGGGCAGGCACCACAGAACATTACGGCAATTCGCCTGCCCCGCTGGCAGAACACCTGAGAAAGGACTTTCCCGGGATCAAAGAGATCACCAGAATTCATAATGGAAATGCCGTAGTAAAGCACGGAGATAAGGTCTTCCATGAAAGCATCCGTTATGTAGATCCCGAATTTCTCCGAATGTTCACCTTCCCGCTAAAGTGGGGAGTACCCAGTGCACTAAAGGATGTAAACAGCATTATACTGAGTGAAGAGATGGCCCTGAAATACTTTGATGAGGCCAATCCTGTGGGAGAGGAGGTGAAAGTAATTGTCGGCGACGATCTAGCTAAGGTATACAGAGTCGCAGGAGTCGCAGCGGCATTTCCGAAATCCAGGATCATCGATTTTGATTTTCTGACCAATATCGAAAACATGAAGATCATGTACCCTTCTTTTGATTTTTCAGACTGGCGTAAAGAACTCAATGCCACATTCGTTCAGGTAGCCGATGCAAGTGAGCTCAAGGCGATCAAAAGCAAAATGAACGGGTATAAAGCATTGCAAAATGAGGTGGAAACCGATTGGCCCATCAGTGCTTTTGATTTTGTCTCACTTCATGATTTGCATTTGGCTTCGGATGAAATTAGAAATGACATTTCGTACGATGCTTCAGATGAAGGCCGGGTTGGGCTTCCGTTTATCGCGGCATTTATTTTAGCGTTGGCTTGCTTTAATTATCTAAACATTGCCATTGTTTCGGCGTCCAAAAGACTAAAGGAGATAGGGATGAGAAAGGTCATCGGTGCGAATAGGCGGCTCATTATTCTTCAGTTTCTCACGGAGAATATGCTATTAACTTTCTTCGCGGGAGTCATGGGGTTCGTACTAGCGGCTACTGTTTTTCTTCCATGGTTTTCCACTTTTTCGGGAATCACCAGTGACTTCAATCTGCTGGATGGCAACCTCTGGCTGACCTTACTGGGAATTCTATTATTTACGGGTTTAGTCTCCGGAATTTATCCGGCATTCTATATTTCGAAGTTTCCGGTCATCAAAATCTTTAGAGGTTCTCTGAAGTTTGGGAAGAAGAATCTGGCTACCAAAGTGTTTTTGACACTACAATTGATCCTGACTTGCGTTGGCATTGGCTTTGCGGTCATTTTTGCTCAGAACAGTTGGTATCAGCGAAATCGGGCTTGGGGCTACAATCAAAAGCAACTATTGTATGCTGAGCTGCCCGAAGCATCTGATGTTAAGAAACTCCGGGATGAAATGGTCAAGGAAGTGGGGGTGCTGAGTGTGGCCGGGTCCGCTCATCATTTGTCAGCAAAGTATCGGACGACTATCATTCATCTTCCGGATCATCAATATGAGGTTCATGAACTGGCTGTTGGTGCAGATTACTTGAATACAGTAGGTATCGGCTTAAAAGACGGAAGATTTTTCGAACCAAATCAGGAAAGCGAACGAGGTTCGATCATCATCAATGAGCTGTGTGCGCAGCAACTTGGTCTTGAAGATCCGATCGGAAAATTTTTGAAAATCAATGATGAATCCTACCGAATCATTGGCTTGACTGAGCCTTTTCATTTCAATAACTTCTATTATCAACAGTACCCGACGGTATTCACCCTTTCAGAAGCGACTGATCACCGTTTTCTTTCCATCGCAGTATCTGAGCACACAAAAGCGGATAACTTCAGAGCCATGCAAGCTGCATGGTCCACACTCCTGCCAGAAACTCCTTTCAATGGAGGGTTCCAGGAAGATTCCT
>CAZQDI010000031.1:18065-30427 GCA_964591785.1 uncultured Roseivirgaceae bacterium | reverse complement strand
CATTATTCGAAAAAAAAAACCTCACTCAAGGATTTTGATATGATCTTTTTGCTTTTTTAAACTGATAAATTATTGAAGATAATCCGTGCTTACAGTTATTTTCGATATAAATTATTATTTCATTTTTTCATCGTTTAATTCGTTTTGATGTTTTGTACCAATATACATACCGATCCCGACCGTCAGGGTTAATGCAAACAAATAGGACAATGATGGACCTGTCTAGAATCGTCTTGGTTTCTTCATCCGTCGCAGAAGCCATCCGGTAGGCCACCTGCATGGCAGCTTCCGCGGTGGAAGCCTCGTTTCCATGGATGTTGTAGCTAAAGGATGTGACTACTGGTTGGTTGTCGATTACGGACTGGGCATCGTTGCTGTTGGGCTGTAGCAGATTCATGTGCGTTTGCTGGATTCCGTCGATGTTGCTGATGTTCGCTTCCGAAGAAATGATCAGATTAATAAGCGGCCGACCTTCATAGGTTTCGCCATATTCATTGTAGATCACCCTTGGTGAAGCTTCTGCGAGTTTCTTATAATATTCAACAATGTGGGCATAGATGGTGAAATTCTCTCCCAACTCGTATCCAAGGTATTCCTTGGGAGAGGGTATTGACTGATCTTTAGAAAGGTTTGATTCAAAATCAAATCGCTGTGTATCAACAACGTTAGGTTGTGCGCTGACAGTGAGTGCAATGACCCATGCAAGCAATGCGAGGGGAAGTCTCTTCATAATTCAATTCTGGTTAGGAACAGGAATTTAAGCAAGAACGGGATGTTAATGAAACCAGGAGTTGGATGGACGGAGAATTTTATTCCAGAATGGCCGAGAACCCTTGCTCATACCAGATCGGTTTAGCTGGCTACATTCTTTCTCTGCACTCGTACAACTGACCTATTTTAGCTAAATTGGTGGTGAGGGAGGCTAAAATCATAAAAAATTTAGCGCACAGGTGTTCATTTGGCCTGAATGGATGGAAAAATTAGCTCAACGAACTTCATTGGACTAAAACCATAGACTTTTTAGCTCAGCGAACTTCGGCGGCCTCATTTGATGATTTTTTTAGTTCTTCGATGTCCTTTGGCATAAAATGATAGATTTTTTTGGCTAGCTGAACTTCGTTGGACTAAATAAAAATCAAATGCTCTGATTTGGGAGTAGGTCCATGTCCAAAAGGACAGTTATAGGTTTTTTAGGTCGCTAAAATGCTTATGGAGCTTCACAATGACCTCTTTAGGATCATTAGGAACATTTGGCTGCCCGTGATTGATGAAGTAAAAGTCTCTGACTACCCTGAATAGATCCCAATCCTCTTCGGTCGCATCCTCCGAATTGGTAAAGGCGGTCCACAGCTCGAAGGTCTTGGGTTCGGTGTGCTTCCGTGCGTCATCTGAGCATTGTTTGTACCTGGAAATTCCCTGGTAAATCATTAATTGTCGTTGAAACAGCAGCGCATCCTGATGATTGAAAACCTCTTCGCCAAATAGTTGGTTGAGCTCACTGTAGTCGTTGATGATCTCTCCAATCTTCCGGTATCGCTCAATATGATGGTCAAGTAACGCTTCTTCAAATTGGTCCATCGACCCAAAATAATGGTAGAAACTCGAGCGGCGAAGTCCGACGATGTTGGATAGTTTTTCCACATTAAGTGCCTGATTTCCAATATCCCCGAACAAGTTGTATCCGGTTTCAATCCATTTTTTTTGATTCACTGGGAGGTTGGACATTCGCTTATCGGGCTGCTTTTCTGTACATAAATGTACATGGCAATTCACTTCTTTGGAATGGAGTTTGGAGGTTTCTTACCAAACCAATAATTAATTAGTATGATTCAAAAAACATCAAATGCGTTCGTCGCTGCTTCATGGATAGCTCTTGGAGTGGGACTAATTGGATACTTGGTAGGACTCTGGAGGGCAGAGATGGAGTTGAATGAGAAGGGATACTATTTTACGATCATCATCTTTGGCTTATTCTCTGCGATTTCTGTGCAAAAAAGTGTGAGAGATAAACTGGAAGGAATTCCGGTGACAGAGCTGTATTATGGTCTTTCGTGGTTTGCAACCCTTTGCGCCATCTTACTGCTGATCATTGGGTTGTGGAATGCCTCGCTTTTGCCGAGTGAAAAAGGCTTCTATGGAATTTCATTTATCCTGGCACTTTTCGGTGCCATTGCAGTGCAAAAAAATACCCGCGATAATTTGGCCGCTGCCAAATACGAAGAAGATCGATCATAAACCGCGAATGCAAGGTAAGCCGGCAGGCTTACCTTGTTCATTGACTGGTGGAGCCCCGCTTACCTAATTCAATGACTTCCATGTGCTTGATCTCTTTATCATCAAGTTCGAATCTTAATAGCGTTTTCACTTTGTGGAAACCGTGCTTGCCAGCAGCTCCCGGGTTGAGGTAAAGCAGCCGGTTGGGACCATCCGGCATCACCTTCAAAATATGCGAATGCCCACAAACCAGGAGCTTAGGTTGGTGACTGCCCAGAAGCTCTTTGACCCTTTTATTATAGTTGGGAGGACTACCGGCAATGTGAGTGATGAAAATCCGTAGTCCTTCGCGCTCAATCAGTTCATCTTCCTGGCATTCGAGGCGTAGCTTTCCACTATCCACATTTCCCCAAACGGCGACGGTCGGTTTGAACGACCTGAGGGCTTCCAGCACTTCCATCGTACCGATGTCTCCGGCGTGCCAGATTTCATCCACCTGGTCGAAGTAAGAATACACCTTCGGATCAAGAAAGCCATGGGTATCTGATAGGAGTCCAATTTTCATGGCACCAAAAGTAAGTGTAAGTCCGAAGCAGTTCCTGCACTTGTAGAGAAATATGACTGATTACCTACTTAACATTTTTTAACAGGTTAAAATACTTGATGTTCATCACTTTGCTTTTTAAAATTGCGGCGTTTTTGAACATTGAGCATATGGCTATTGTAGTAGAGAAATTGACCAAAAAGTACGGCGTTCAAAAAGCAGTAAACGACATTTCCTTTGAGATCAATACTGGTGAAGTTGTTGGATTTCTAGGCCCGAACGGTGCTGGTAAAAGCACCACCATGAAGATGATCACCTGTTTCATGGCACCTACTTCCGGAGATGTCACTGTTGAAGGCGCCTCTATTTTATCCGAATCCGAATCTGTAAAGAAGAAGATCGGGTACCTTCCTGAAAACAATCCCTTATACCTTGACATGCCCATTGTGGATTACTTGCGGTTCAGCGCAGAAGTCCAGGGGGTAAGCAAAGCGGACATTCCCGCCCGCATTGGCGAGATGATCGACCGTTGTGGGTTGGATGCAGAGAAGCATAAGAATATCGGGCAGCTATCGAAAGGATATCGTCAGCGTGTAGGTCTGGCACAAGCCATGATTCATGATCCGGAAGTACTGATTTTGGATGAACCTACCACAGGGTTGGATCCTAACCAAATTGTCGAGATTCGTAAGCTCATTAAAGACCTGGGTAAAGAAAAAACCGTCATCCTCAGTTCGCACATTCTCTCCGAAGTTGAGGCCACCTGTGATCGAATTCTCATCATCAATAAAGGTAGAATCGTTGCCGATGGATCCTCTGAGACCTTGAGGCATCAAGCTCAGGGACAGGAAGTGCTGACCGTCCAAATCGAAGGAAAAGGAAATATAGAAAAGGAACTGCTTGGGCTAAAATCAGTAGAAAAAGTTGCTCCCATTGAAGGAAAAGAAAGTGGATTTACGCTCCAAAGTAAACCGGAATCCAGCTCGAGGAAAGAAGTTTTTGACTTGTGCGTAAGCAAGAAATGGTACTTGCTGGAGATGACGGGAATAGAGACCCGCCTTGAAGATGTATTTAGAAACCTAACCAATTAAGGAAATGAGCAAAGTGTGGATAATTACAAAGCGCGAATTGTCAGGATTCTTCGATTCCCTGATTGCGTATGTCATGATCGTTCTGTTCCTGGGATTGAGTGGGTCGTTTACCTGGCTGTTTGGCACCAATGTGTTCATGCTGGGTCAGGCAAATTTAAATGTCTTTTATAGTGTGGCTTTTTGGTCATTGTTCTTTTTTATACCTGCCATCACAATGCGAATGATTGCTGAAGAAAACAAAGCCGGTACGATTGAATTACTGATAACAAAGGCAGTCTCTGATGGCCAGATTGTAGCAGGTAAATTCCTGGCTTGCCTGATTCTCGTATTGATTGCGTTGCTGTGTACCATCCCTTATTATATCACGGTGAGTCAACTGGGAAATGTCGACGATGGTTCCGTGATAGGGGGTTATCTTGGAATGATACTCTTAGCAGCCAGCTACATCAGTATCGGCCTCTTTGCCAGCAGTCTGACTCAAAATCAAATTGTGGCGTTCCTGGTCGCACTGTTTATCGGCATCTTTTTTCACATGTTGTTTGATGTGATTGGTTCTGGGCTCACGGGAGGGTTAGGTCAGATCTTTAACTTCTTGAGTTTGAGGACGCACGTGGATTCTATGAGCAGGGGTGTCATCGATAGTCGAGATATTATCTATTTCTTATCCATCATTGTGATTGGATTGGTTGGTACGCAAATTATGTTGTCTAAGAGAAATTGGAAGTAAGATGAAGAAGCAAACCATAATCCTACAACTTTTGATTATTGTAGCAATAGTCATAGTCGCGAACCTGCTTTCCAACACGCTTTATTTCAGGCTTGATTTCACAGAAGATCAACGCTATACACTAAGCGATGCTTCCAAAGATATTTTGGAAGAGTTGGATGATGTGATCACCGTATCAGCCTATTTTTCCGAAGACCTACCGCCACAGTTACTCAGCAATCGACAGGATTTTGAAGATATGTTGATTGAATATGAGCAAAGATCCGGAGGAAACGTGGTGTATGAGTTCATTAACCCCAACGAGGATCAGACCAAAGAACAGGAAGTCCAGCAAAAAGGTATCGGGCCAATCATGATTAATGTACGTGAAAATGATCGCGTGCAGCAGATGCGTGCTTACATGGGAGCTACGCTTCAGATGGGAGACCAAATTGAAATCATCCCGTTGATACAGCCCGGAGCAGCGATGGAATACGAGTTGACAACTTCAATCAAAAAACTTTCTGTACAGGATAAGCCGAAAGTGGCCATGCTTGCTGGTCATGGAGAAACCTCGCTGACTTCAGTGCCACAATTGCGTCAACAGCTAAGTGTACTCTACGACGTGGAGGAATACTCGATTAGTGCCACGGAGACCATTCCCACCTATTACCGGGCAATTGCTATTGTGGCGCCTACGGATACCATTCCGCCAAGTGACTTTTCCAGGCTGGATGAGTATTTGAGAAGTGGCGGAAAGGTGTTTGTGGCCTATTCGAATGTCTTGGGAGATTTGCAACAAGGTCAATTGACTACAGCTCCCAACATTGGGTTGGTGAACTGGCTTGCATCCAAAGGTGTAGCTCTTAGCAATGATTTTGTGGTGGATGCGGCTTGTGCAACGATTAATGTCCAGCAGCGCCAAGGATTTTTTACCATCAATAGTCAAAAAGAATTCCCGTACTTTCCACAGGTCTCCAACTTTGAGGATCACCCGATTACCAGGGGATTGGATCAAATCACCTTGACCTTTTCCACGAGCGCGGTCCCAATTAGTCAGGATACGACTGTGGCTGCAACACCAATCATCTTTACTTCTGAAAACTCCGGTGTCGTACGTGCACCCTCTTTCATTGATATTCAGAAGCGATGGACTCAAAACGACTTCGGCATGGGTGTTCAATCGCTTGGTGTCGCGTTGCAGGGTCTTGAAGGGGGCTTAGGAAAGATGGTGGTGATCGGGAATGGTGATTTTTTCATCAACGGTGAAGGGCAACAGGCCCGACAAGTTCAGCCGGATCATGTCAACCTGGCTTCCAATGCCATTGATTGGTTGGCAGACGATACAGGACTGATTGACCTGAGAACAAAAGGCATTACTTCAAGACCTCTTGAAAGTGTAGAAGATGGGACCAAGGAAGCGATCAAGTATGCAAATGTATTTGTCCCGATTCTCCTGCTACTGATTTACGCATTCGTTCGGCGACTGCAAAGCCAACGTAGGAGACAACAGTGGATGCAGGGAAATTTTGGGTAGCCTCACTTCGTCCACAAATTCTTTCAGATGAGGTTTTGATTGGAGAAACAAAAACAAGCAAATGAAACTTACAACTAAGAACTTAATAATCATATTGGTGGTGCTGGCAGCAGCATTGGCCGTAAGCCAGCTAACGAAGCGAAGCGGTAAGAGTAAGTCGCTCCGTTCTGATTTGGTCGTGCTGGATACTGCCAAGGTTTCGAAAATTGAAATTGCTTCAACTGAAGGAAATGTTGCACTTACTTCCACTGCTGCGGGTTGGGTGGTTGACCTGGAAGATGGCTCACAAAAACGGACTAGAAAAGATGCGGTCACCAATTTGTTAGCCTCTCTCAATACCATTGAGCCGGGTCGTCTTGCTTCAAAGTCACCGGATAAATGGAAAGACTATCAAGTGGATTCAGCTGGGACACGTGTCAGGGTCTATGAAGGAAAGGAGGTAGCTACGGACATTGTGCTTGGCAGATTTGGAGTAGAAGGACAGCAGAGTTACTACACATTTGTTCGTCTTTTTGAGGACGATGAAGTGTATGTAGCACCAAACTTTATGAGTATTACTGTCAGCAAGGACGCCGCATCGTATCGTGACAATAACGTGATGCGATTGCAGAAAGACTCACTCACAAGCATTACCTTTAACTATCCTGATAGCGCATTCCGGCTTTCCAAAGGAGACTCCTGGTTTCTGGCTGACCAGCCAGCAGATAGTGCAGCTGTAGCAGGCTATCTGAATTCGTTGAGTTTTCTCACCAGTAGGATGTTTTACGATGAACCACTGGCTGAAGATCCCTCACATACGGTTTCATTCTCGTTTAGCAACCAACCTGATATTGTAATAGACGCGTATTTACAGGGTGGGGAAACGATTGTCAGGTCGTCAGAGAATAAGAATGAATTATTTACGGATTTCCCGCTGGTTGGCAAGGTATTCAAGGGCCGTAGTGCATTCCTGACGACATCCAGATAAGATTCGTCTTTATTATCTTAGTCCACTGAACCCATAGAGGATTTATTTCCGTTTGGTTGGTATGATGAAAATTTTGCGACTGACATTAGGTGTAGTGCTATTGATTTCCATAGGTAGTTGGAAGTCGGTAGAAGAGCCTGAAGTGGAATGGCTTACGTTCGAGGAAGCCATCGTATTGCATGAGGAGAACCCTAAGAAACTGTTGATAGATCTCTACACAGATTGGTGTGGATGGTGCAAGGTGATGGATCGGGAAACCTACAGCAAGACAGAGATTGCGAATTACATCAATGAGAACTTCTATCCTGTAAAGTTCAATGCCGAGCAAAGACAATCGGTACTATTCAATGGACATACCTTTGAGTTCATCCCTCAGGGCAGGAGAGGGGTACATGAATTGGCAGCGGCATTGACCAACAACCAACTCAGCTTTCCTACTACCGTTTTTATGGATGAAGAGCTTCGAATCATCCAACCAATTGCAGGCTACCTAAAGCCAAACCAGATGGAACCCATTCTTTTATATATTGGTGATGACCATTTTAAGACCACAAAATGGGATGATTTCAAAAAAAACAACAAAACTTCTCTTTGAATCTGCAACCTTTAGTTTTTTTCTGAATCTATAGAATCAAAAGCATGTAAATTGTACATGCACCTAACTTTAAAATTCTAGGACAATGAAAAAATCATTCTTAATTACACTTTTAGGCGTATTTGTTGCAGCTGCAGCCTTCGCCCAAACTGAGACCCGAAGCTTATCCTCCTTCTCAAGTGTGTCGGCACATGAGGGTATTAATGTTTACTTGAAAGAGGGAAATAATGAATCTGCTAAAGTTGTCATTAATGGTGGCAATGTGGAACTTGATGATGTACTTACCGATGTTTCTGGTGGTAGACTTAAAATTCACCTGGAGGACCGCCGGGGATGGAATAACCGAAATGTGGATGTAGATGTATATGTTACTTACAGCAAGACGCTAGAAGCACTTAAAGCTTCCTCTGCAGCTTCGATTGAAGCGGAGGATGTTATTGAGGCGGATGGCGACTTTGAAGTGGATGTAAGTAGTGCTGGAGATATTACCGCTAAAATTACCGGAATTGACGAATTGGAAGTCGAGGCTTCGAGTGCCGGCGACGTAGATCTTGAGGTAGAAGCGGACGAAATTGACGCAAGCGTTTCAAGTTCAGGGGGTATTGAGATAAGTGGAATTGCAAGAGTACAAGACATCGAAGCGAGTAGCTCGGGAGACTATGAAGGGTATAACCTAAAGAGTCAGGAAGCAGAAGCTTCTGCAAGCAGTGGCGGATCTATTGAGGTAAACGTTTCCGAAAAAATTAGAGCCCGAGCCAGCAGTGGCGGGTCGGTGCGATATGATGGAAATCCTGCCTACGTGAATGCAGATTCCAGCAGTGGCGGAAGAGTTAAAAAATCATAAATCGATGAGGAAGTTCATCCTTCTTACCATTTCGCTATTGGTAATAAGTGTTGCTGGAGTGGCACGAACTCCCTCCAATTTCCAGGACACCAAAGTACCAATTAAGGTAGAGGTTTCTTCAGGCAAGATGCATCAGATCCATCGGAAGGTCTTCAAAAAAAGGGTCAAAGTAAGAAAGCTAAAAAGAAAGACCATACGTGCTGTGCGAAAGGTGTCCAGAAAAACGAAAAGACTGATTAGATAAAAAGATCTGAATAAATAAGGAAAGCCTGCATACATTTATGCAGGCTTTTTTGTTATGGAACCATGAAGAAATTAATGCTCAGCATTGGGGTGCTATTCTTGCTTTCTTGTGAATCAAATGAGCAGCGGAAAGATCGTTTTTTTCACATGGGAAATAAGGCCTTATCCAATGGAAACTATGAAAACGCCATCCAACTTTTCACACAGTCCTTAAAGGAGGACCCAAACGATCCGAATGTTCTGAACAATCGAGGGGTAGCTCAAATGGAGTCCGATCACCCTTATGAGGCCATCCTGGATTATAATAAAGCACTGAGAGTCGATCCCGAATTTATTGATGCCCTATTTAATCGGGCATTTGCCTATGAGGAGATTGGACAAATTGATAATGCCCTGGATGACGTAGAGAGCCTGGAGCGATTAAGACCGGATTCCGCGTTTGTCCACTTTTACAAGGGCCTGGTACTGACAAAGTCAAAGAGATACGACGAAGCCTATGGCAGCTTTATGTTATCTGATGCACTGGAACCTCAGAACCCGGAGACTTTGATAAATCTGGCAACCATTCACTATTTTCAGGGGACACTAGATAGTGCTGTTATCTACGTCAATCAAGCACAAGAACTACAACCTTACAATGCAAACGCCTACAATCTTTTGAGTTTGGTGGCACTTGAAAAAAGAGAATTGACAACGGCATTGGTGGAGGTCAACCGAGCCTTGGATGAGGTGCCTGGAGAGCCTTATTTTCTGAATAATCGAGGGTATGTTCTTTTAGAGATGGACAGTCTTGAGTTGGCATTGGAAGATATTAACCGCAGCATCGTTTTGAACCCGGATAATGGTTGGGCCTATCGCAATAAAGGGATTTACTACTTAAAAAAAGGAGACAATACACTCGCAAGAGACCTGTTTGATAGAGCGCTTAAGACAGGAGACTTTATCGACGAGATCTACTATTACCTTGGTCTTAGCTATCATCGTGAAGGCAACCGAACAGCAGCCTGCGAGCAGTGGGGTATAGGAGCCAAATTGAATGAACTGAAAAGTATAGCAATGCAGAATCAGAAATGTCTCTGATCTTTCTTAAAAAGAAGCTGATTTAGTGAAACCAGGTGCGAAAAGAAGACAGCAGGGACGATGAAGGTAGGAAGTAAAATGTATGGGAAGTAAAATACGCCAGTATTTGCAGGAACTTCTTCAGTTCCTGCATAAAAGTATGGGGTATGGCCAATAGCAATGACGACAATATTGATCAGAAGCCCCAGTGCAACCAGGTTCCAGATAATGGCTCCAATTCTACTTTTACTTCTCGAACCAACCATAAAGACCGCGGCAAAAGGTGCAGAAATCCCTGAGATGATATCAAGGTTTGCACCTTCAAATGTCATGATCTCTGGGATGACCATGCCGACCGAAAGCCACCAAAGAACCATTTCAACAGGAACTCTGATGATATGCATGTAGTGTAGTGTCGTAATGGGAACTTCATTGAGGAAGGCTCGACCTCTTGGAAGAATCAAAAAGAAAATGGAAAATACTAAAGGGATACATATCAGGATCAACAACCTGGGAGGCAGAGAATAGTCATTCAGGAAGTCTGAAAACGTTAACACAGAAACCAAAAAGATCCATCCGATAAATACAGTGATCGTAATTGAAGTTGTTAAGTTTTTTTTACCTGGAAGGGCCTGGTTAAATCCATACGCGAGGAAGGAAAGAACTGCAAGAACTATTGCGATGAAAGTCCATGCCACATACGCAGGAATAGTATCCATGAAGAGAGTTGTGGGTGATGTTAAGTAAGATAAAAAAAATTGGAATACTTAAAAATAGGTGCTTTAATTACGTTGCGATGAATTTCGATGAAATAATTTATTTCTTAGAGAAGAGACTAAAAGGAACAAAACCCGGAGCATTTGCGCACAATCAAATGAAGCCAACTTTGGCCAATGGATCTCCTATCTCAATTAAACATACCAGTCCCCCGAAGAAAGGCGCCGTGCTCATTCTGATCAACAACATCAATGGAGAGGCTTGTTTTCCTTTGATTCAACGACCCACTTATGAGGGAGTGCATAGTGGACAAATTGCACTGCCTGGAGGTAAATATGAACCTTCAGATGATGATTTGTTTCAAACTGCGTTACGAGAGACGGAAGAGGAAATTGGCATTGCGCAGCAGGAAATAGAAGTGATAGGTGCCCTTTCCCAGTTTTATGTAGCTGCTAGTAACTATGATGTTTTACCGGTAGTAGGAAGGATGAATGCAGCTCCAAGTTTTCGGTTAGATCAACGCGAGGTGGAGGAGGTGATTAATCCCAAACTTGCTGCACTCACTAATAGGGCAAATAGAAAGAAAAAGGAGTTGCTGGTACGCGGAAACGTGAAATTAGACAGTCCGTATTTTGACTTGGAAGGAAAAGTCGTTTGGGGAGCTACTGCAATGATGTTAAGTGAATTTGAAGCGATTCTTGGAGAGTTCCGGAGTACATAACAAACATTTAAATTATTATTAATTGTGTGCGTTCGACCTTTCATAGAACCAGTTTCTAATTTTGAACTATGGATATGAATGAAAGAGACTTCGATGATGATCTATCTTCTTATGATGAGATTCTGGATTTTGACTTAAGGGGTTTTCAAGAAGAAGAGGAACGCATTGCAGAGGACCAGGAAAGTGATTCCTTTTATCGGACCCTTGATGAATACTAAATTCATTTATTTACCCTTCCTTCAGACCACTTTTACTAATTTTGCCTTTCGGCAAACGGGTACGACCAGCTCCTGCTGAATCCCCCAGGACCTGACGGTAGCAAGGGTAGGTGGTTGTAGCGGTGCGATGCTTCGTTTGCCTTTTTTATTCTCCCTACTTTATTAAACGTAATTAACTACATAGCAATGCAATTTTTCATCGACACAGCAAATCTTGACGAAATTCAGGAAGCACAGGATCTGGGCGTACTTGATGGCGTGACCACTAACCCTTCATTAATGGCGAAAGAAGGGATCACAGGCGCTGAGAATATTCTAAAGCACTATAAGGATATTTGTAATATTGTTGATGATAATGTAAGTGCAGAAGTGATTTCCACCGAATTCAGTGCAATGCTCGAAGAGGGAAAAAAACTTGCTGCAATAGATGATAAAATTGTTGTCAAGATTCCTATGATCAAGGATGGAGTAAAAGCCATTGCGGCTTTAACTGCCGAAGGTATACGAACGAACTGTACGTTAATCTTTAATGCGGGCCAGGCGATACTGGCTGCAAAAGCTGGTGCAAGCTACATTTCCCCTTTTATTGGACGATTGGATGATATCAGTACCGATGGACTGGCCCTAATCGAGCAAATCGTTGGAATATTTGATAATTACGGATTTGAAACTGAGGTACTTGCAGCTTCGATCCGACACAATATGCATTTGATCCAGTGTGCTGAAATCGGGGCTGATGTGGCCACATGTCCCCTAAGTGTGATCACTGGACTTCTTAAACATCCCTTGACGGATAGTGGTCTTGAAAAATTCTTGGCAGATTACCAAAAAGGGAACAAGTAAGGATAGGTATTCTTAAATTGCAGGATGTCCTTTTCGGAAGAGCCAGTCGTACGAGTAAGTAAC
>CAZQDI010000031.1:0-18055 GCA_964591785.1 uncultured Roseivirgaceae bacterium | reverse complement strand
TTCGATTTTTCAGGAAGATCACACCGTACTTAGTGAAATTGACTTCAACATCGACAAGGGAGAGTTCGTCTACCTGATAGGGAGGACGGGAAGTGGCAAGTCTTCTTTGCTGAAAACGCTATATGCCGATCTTCCTTTACGATTAGGTCATGCAGAGGTCGTTGGCTATCCGATCAATAGTGTAAAAGCGAAAGACATTCCCTTCTTGAGAAGGAAAGTAGGTATTATTTTTCAGGATTTCGAGCTTTTTTATGATCGGTCAGTAGCAGAGAATCTCACCTTTGTGATGAAAGCTACCGGCTGGAAGGAGCAAGCAAAAATGAAGTCTCGGATTGCTGAGGTTCTCATGCGCGTCGGGCTTGGAGCGGTCTCTGCTAAGATGCCGCATCAATTATCAGGTGGCGAACAGCAGCGGGTGGTCATTGCACGAGCCATGATTAATGAACCTCAGATTCTATTTGCAGACGAACCTACAGGGAACTTAGATCCTGATGTAAGTGAGGGTATTCTTAAGTTATTCGAGGAGATTAACAACAGTGGAACCGCCGTCTTAATGGCAACACACAACCATCGCTTCATTGAAAGATTTCCTCATCGAGTACTTAAATGTGAAAAAGGCAAGGTTCTTGATTCGGCCAAGGAAAAATTTGAATTGAGCGGTTGGTATTGACCGTTTCCTTATCTTCACAAAACTATGGGTCAAGTTTACATCTATGGAGCTTACGGTTATACTGGAAGGCTAATTGTTGACGAATGTTTATCGAATGGGATTAAACCCGTCATTGCCGGAAGAAATCCAGATAAGACGAAGGCCTACGCAGAAAGTAGACAGCTTGAGTATGCAGTGTTTGATGTGGATGAAACAACAAAGTTGAATGAGTGGCTGAAAAATGCTGATGTGCTAATTCATTGCGGAGGCCCATTTATCCATACCGCAAAAGAGGTGGTGGAAGCTTGCTTGGAAACCAATACACATTACCTGGATATTACCGGCGAATACCAGGTTTTTGATCTGGTGCAGGAGTACGATCAACAGGCATTAGATAGTAACCTGATGTTGATGCCGGGTGCAGGTTTTGATGTGGTTCCCTCTGATTGTTTGGCCTCTTTCTTAAAAGGTCAACTACCCTCTGCAACTGAATTGCAACTTGCATTCGTAAGTAAAGGTGGCAGGCTCTCAAGAGGAACAACGAAGACCATGATAGAAAATTTGGGAGAGCCACAAGTAGTAAGAAAAAATGGTACATACCATCATCAGCTAATGGGCTCAAGTACTAAAGTCATTCCATTTGGATCTTTTGATCAATTGGCGCTGGGAATCAGTTGGGGAGATGTATCGACGGCAAATAGGAGTACGGGGATTCCAAATATTGAAGTTTTTTCCGGGACTTCCGAAGAGCAGGTTGCCAAAGTCAGAAAAATGGTTAAGTTAAGTTTCATCCTAAAGTCTCGCATAGTGAAGAATTTTCTAATGGGAAGACTGGATAAAAAGCCAGATGGACCCAGGGACGAGAAAAGAGAAAAAGCAAGAATGTTTTTGTGGGGTAAAGTCAGCGATGATAATCAAGAAGTTGAAGCGAGACTCGAAACGCCAAATGGTTACACCCTTACAGCAAAGACCTCTGTTTTGATTGCTCAAAAAATACTAAATGGGGACTTTAAGTCAGGGTATCAGACACCTTCAACAGCATACGGAGAAAACCTGATATTGGAAGTGGAAGACTGCGAAGGCTTTAATACTGCTCAGTAAGGACATTCTCGAAAGGAGTCAAACTGCCACTTTCATTAATAAACAACGTATAGTCAAATCCTTTGCTAGATTTAAGTACGCTCGTTTCAGGGTCGTGTTTGATTAATGTGGCTCGGTTCACTTTTAGCTGGTTAGGAAAATGATAATTGATCTTCTTGAGATCCCCAGCATTGATCGATTTTTTATACAAAGCAGTAACTCGAACATAAGTTACTTTATCCTTATATGGCGAGGAAGGTCGGATGTTTAGATCGGAAAGCGAAGAGTTTTTCATCATGTGCCTCATCCCGATCGGACATAAGATACCCACTTCCGGATATTGGCTATGCAATTCCATGAAATTCTTGTAGATCAACCGATCTCTGAATCGATAATGCTGGTTAGGGTTAGTATAATCAAAAGTCAACCCGTCGTCCATTTCCAGGATCATGGTGGCGAATTCAGTAAAATCATTTCCGAAGAAATCAATGAATTTCTGACTTTTATCTTCTAGCTCATTGATGGTTTCGATTACCAGTTGTTGAACTAAATCTCGCTCGTAATAATACATGATGCTAAGTCCGTCAAAGGATTCTCGGTGTGGTTTTGTTTCCTCATAAATACTTTTGAATAATCCGACAGTTTGCGATAAGTTATCCGGAATCTCCTGGTTACTGATTAGTTGGTTAATTCTAAAAATGGCTGCCTCTTGCTTGTATTCGATGTCGATACTCTTAACCAGAATTCGTTCTTCTTTCGCCAATGAGAGGTTGAAGGCTCGCAGCGATTGGAAAAAGTTCCGATTTTCCTGACCCCAAAACATTGTATTCCTGGTGATGTGTTTGAGCATTTCCTCGTTGCCTGTTTCAAGGTATTGATTGATCATACTGGCTACACTTTTACCGTGCTCAATGGCGAGAATTCTGACATTCGCCCGTCCATGGAGAAACTGGAGCAGTTTCAAGGTAGCCTTTGGTACCGATTGGATATTATGCCAATGTTCAGCAAGAACAAATAGTCTTTGATCTTGTATTTCAAGTAGGTCATATCCGCTAAAGTCGTGATCATCTTCAACACTAATGGGCGTAATGTCTGAAGTCAGATCTTGGGCATGCCCTAGTTGAACAAGGCTAATCAAGAACAATAGCTTGCCGACAGATCTAATGATCAGCGACTTAGTATTTGGCTGGGGTGCCAGCTGCTGGTAATGTTTGTTGAATAAATTCCCTAAGATCATCATTGCTTTTCTGAAGGTCTTCATTGCGCAGATACATCATATGTCCGGACCTATAACCTTTGAATGAAAATCGATCGTTCATTCTTCCGCTAGGGTCGATGTGCCACATCGTATATTTCGCATCAAAATACTTGGTAGCCCCATCGTAGTATCCGCTTTGGATCATGGTATGTAGGTAAGGATTTTGTGCCATGGCCTGCCTCAGGTTTTCGCCTGTGTTATTGCCGTTTCGATTCCATGGTCGGACGGGACCAAACATGTTGTACTTTATGTCTGTCTTATAGTTCAGTACATTCCGATAGTAGTAATTGACAGCCGGTGCAAATGAATGAAGCCAGGAAGTAAGTTCAGAATTGAAGTCAGGACGATCCCCACCAACAGTCCGGTCAATCCCTTTGTATCGGGAATCCAATCTGCCAATGGTAAAGCCTTCATCCCTTAGCAGTTCCTTCCAGTAGTAGCGAGTCGGAACATCCAGGTTATATTGTAAAATTGATTCCTCCGAGATCCCGGAAAAATAAGACATCTTTTTTGCGGCGCTGTTTCGATCTTCCTCAGACACGAACCCACCTTTACTTAAGACAGGCATCAATTCATTTAACGCATAGTCCTCAGATTCAGCCAGAGCATCTAAAAGATCCTTGCTTTGAAGGTCGCTAGGTAGCTTGTTATGATACCACGCCGCCGCGGTGAAGTACGGAACTCTTAAAGCTGCCCCCAACGGACCATCCCTTCTCCCTTGTCCACTGTGAATGCCCAATTCAGTTGGTGAGACCAGAACCACTCCATTTAAGTACATCCACTGCCGGTTTTGTAATTCCAACGCCAGGCCTGAAACTCGTGTTGTTCCATAACTCTCACCAATCAGGTATTTTGGCGACTCCCAACGATTCATTCGGGTGACAAAAGTATTGATCCAGTCGGCGAGGTAAGCAATGTCTTCATTTACTCCAAAAAAGTGTTCTCGTTTGGTCTCTTGATCCAAGATTCTGGAGTATCCCGTATTGACAGGATTTACAAAGACAATGTCTGCAACATCAAGAATAGAGTGCGGATTGTCCTTGACACCATAGGGTTGTACTGGAAATCCTTCCTCATCAATGTTTAGAATTTTTGGCCCCGTGTAAGCCAGGTGCATCCAAACCGATCCGGATCCTGGACCTCCGTTAAAGGAAATGAACAAAGGCCTTCGCCGCCGATCCTTAATATCGTTTCTCTCATAGTAAGTGAAGTGCACTGCGGCAATTACTTTTCCATCATCATTCCAGACGGGTTGGGTTCCGGTAGTTGCCAAATACGGTACGTTCTTCCCTTTTATTGTGACTTCATGCGTGGTCGTAATGGTCTGATCAGCGACTTGCATAAGTTCTCCCTTCGATCCCATCGGATCTTGAGCAAACAAGGAAAGACTTAGGAGGACAAGGAATATGGAATTTAGTCTCTTCATGGGGTATTTATTTCGAAAGGGAAACTACTAAAACATCAAGACTATAAAAATGAAAATGTGTAGTTCGGTGTTTTAGTTGGGCCTTCGGTAGGTATGGGAGATTCTTTTTGGCACACTATCGGTTTTTCTTCAAGGTGTATTGGTAAGGTTTTCGACCAGGTGTCTCTTTGGCAAGCTGTGGAAGTCTTTCAAATAGACCGGAGGACAGCATTTTCTTTTGAAATCTGCTACGATCAATTTTCTCTTTGAGAATGACTTCATGTAACTGGTGCAGCTGCGGCATGGTGAAGTTCTTAGTTAGTAGGTTGTAAGTGATTTGTTCGCGCTTGATATCGCTTTGAAGTCGCCTTAGTGCTGAAAGAGCTATTTGACCGTGATCCATCCAGAGGTCTGGAAGTGCATCAAAGGAATGCCACTGAATAGCATCATCAAACGATCCCAAAATGGGAGTGGTGTTTTTTATGTCGACGAGCGAATAGTATGCGAGTGTAACATACCGACCGAAAATCCAGAAATCCTGCTTCCATTCAATTCCTTTTTGCTCAAAAAATTGCTTAAACTCCTCATCAAACTTTCGGTCTTTATCACCAAATACGGAAAGAAATGAAACATGAGAATTGCTCAATCCGGTTCTTGTTTCCAGAACACGAGAGGTAGCTTCCTCTACAGATTCCTTAAGCCCTATATAGCCACCGGGAAGCACCCATTTCCCTCCAATTTGGAGAAGTAAGCATTTCAAAACTCCTTCCTCGTAGCCAATGATCACTACATCAACGGAAAGATTTGGGAGAAAATAGTTAGCACCCCTTTCTATTATTTCTCGCATATCCATGTAGCAAAAATAATATGAGACTCTTTGACACGTATTATTTTATTTTATATTTGTGACAAATAGACACATATTATGAAAAAAATTCTTAAGATCTTTTTGATTGCCTTGTTGACGCTGCTTCTGCTAGTCCTGGGAGGAGGTTTTTGGGCATGGAGCTTCTTCAATAGTCAGTACCTTGATTTCGAAGAAGGCTACACGGATAACCGGACTATTCCAGAGCTTGTCATTGATGGATACACTTTTATGGATAGAAATGGCAATGGATCTTTAGATGTCTATGAAGATGACCGCAATCCTATGCAGGATCGTATAGAGGACCTGGTAGATCAAATGTCTATTGAGGAGAAAATCCACCTATTGAAAGGCTCAGGCCTTCGTTCAGCAATGGGTAGAATGGAAGCAGGTGAAGGAATTCCTGGGGCGGTGGGCACGATCGTTCCGACTCCCCGTTTAGGGTTACCAACCATTTACCTATCGGATGGGCCGGCGGGGTTGAGAATTCAGTCTGTCAGGGAAGGGGAGGAAAGAACTTACTATTGTACTGCGTTTCCCATCGCCACTTTGCTTGCTTCTACATGGGATGAGGAGTTGCTTGAAGAAGTGGGCCAAGCGATGGGTAGTGAGGCACTCGAGTACGGAATAGATGTTATTCTTGGGCCTGGAGCCAATATTCATCGACACCCGTTATGCGGACGTAATTTTGAGTACTTTTCTGAAGACCCAGTGCTATCTGGAAATATGGGTGCGGCCATAGTCAATGGAATTGAGTCCAATGGGATTGGTACCTCGGTTAAGCACTTTGTCGCAAATAATCAGGAGACTGAGCGAAGGTGGAATGATGTGATTATTTCTGAACGTGCACTGCGAGAGATCTACCTAAAGGGTTTTGAAATCATCGTCCAAAAGTCTCAGCCTTGGACCATTATGAGTTCTTACAATAGAATTAATGGGACTTATACATCTGAAGACAATTTTTTGTTAACGGACGTGCTCCGAAAGGAGTGGGGTTTTGAGGGGTTGGTAATGACAGACTGGTTCGGTGGAAAAGATGCGCCATCGCAAATCCTGGCTGGGAATGACTTGTTAGAACCTGGTACCAACAAACAATGGGAGTCACTTCTGGAAGCTCATAAAGAAGGTAACTTGAATGAAAATAGTATCGATGTTGCTGTCAGTCGCATTCTGAGCTTGGTTTTGAAGACCAAAAAAATGCAGAATCAGGTCCATGGAAATAATCCCGACTTGAACAAACATGCGGAAATTACCAGAAGGTCGGCAGCAGAGGGGATGGTTTTACTAAAGAATGAAGGTGTTTTACCTATTAGAGAAGCGATGAATATTGCACTTTTAGGAACAACCTCTTATGATTTTATAGCAGGTGGTTCGGGATCTGGTGATGTGAATGAGGCGTATACGGTTTCCCTGGAGGAAGGATTGCAAAACGCAGGGTTTGAAATAAATCGAGAAGCAAAATCCATTTTCGAAGAGCACAAATCCGCAAATCAGGAAGCTTTTGTGAAGCCTGAAGGAATGGATGCAATATTTAGTCCCTATACACCTCCCGAAATGAACTATTCCATCGAGCAATTAGCAAAAATTGCTCAGTCCTCTGATATCGGTATTTTGACCATCGGAAGAAACGCTGGTGAGGGCGGTGATCGGAAAGAAGAAGATGACTTTCTGCTATCTGAAATTGAAATGAATCTGATTTCAGATGCTAAGAAAGTGTTCGAAGAACGGGGTAAAAAGCTTATTGTGATTCTCAACATTGGAGGAGTGATTGAAACGGATTCATGGAAAGAATTTCCCGATGCTATTTTGGTGGCGTGGCAAGGAGGTCAAGAAGGAGGTAACTCTGTTTCAGATGTTTTGACAGGGAAGGTGAATCCAAATGGTAAATTACCAATGACGTTTCCGGTTCGACTTGATCATCATGCGTCTAACAGCAATTTCCCACTGGACGGCAAACAAGTGACCATGAATGAACTGATGATGGGGTTGCTATTTCCACCGAAGGAAAGGCCAGAAACAGAAAAAATTAGAAATTGGGATTATACGAATTACGAAGAGGGAGTTTATGTGGGGTATCGGCACTTTGATAAAGTTGGTCTGGAGGTATCTTACCCCTTTGGTTTTGGGCTTTCGTACACAAGTTTTGAATACGCAGAGTTCGAGATGACCAAGTCGGCAGACACCCTTAGTATTAGCTTCCAGATTAAGAATATTGGAGATGTTGCTGGGAAAGAAATTGCACAGGTATACGTGGAAAAAGTCAATCCATCGATTGATCGGCCAATTCAGGAACTCAAGTCTTTTGCAAAAACACGATTACTTAATTCAATGGAAACCGAAGTAATGAACCTAAGCATACCCATTCGTGAACTGGCTTACTGGAATGAAAAAACATCGGGTTGGGCTTTGGAGAGTGGAAAATATAATATTAATGTGGGTTCCTCATCTCGCAACATCCGGACAGTGGGGAGTATTGAACTTTGATTTTAACTTCAGTAAAAATGATAACGGGTGAGACTGTAGCTCACCCGTTATCATGTAGAAGCGTTAATTAACACCACCTGTCAATCCACACGTAATCGAAGGTTCCCGTATCCGGAATCTATACGAATGATTTTATTTGGATCGCCTCCGCCTATTTTTCCCTTATAAGTTGCTTTGTTGGATTCTTTAACCTGATAATTGAATGTAGCATCAACATCTGAGGACACTTTAAGATCGGCGAAGCTAAACTCAGCGTCTATATTTGCGGCAAGTCCGGGTTCAATGCTGATTTCGTAGGATCCAAATCTACCATCTATGTCAACAAGCGTAAATGTCTTTGCCAATCGGTCAATTGAAAAATCTCCAAGATAGCTGCATTCCAACTTCAAGCTGCCAGTGAGCTCTTCGATCTCAAATCCAGAAAAGTGAGCATCGGCATCTATTTTATCAGCCTTTTCGATCTCCACACCGCCATATTTGCTCTCAATTTCAAGGTCTTCAACTTCTCCAATTTCAACATCTGAGAAACCTTGCTCCAGCTCCATTTTGGTTCCAGATTCAATATCCAACTTACTGTATTTTACGGTAAACTCACCTTCCTTTGTATTTCCAATACTACCCCCACCAAAAGACAATCTGACATCAGAAATGCCACTTACATCACCAACTTTCATTGAGCCGTAAGACACATCCAGGTCCAGATCATTGTTACGATTGCCCATTGTGACGTCACCAAAGCTATTGCGGATTCTTAGTTCGTTTGCTTCCGGCATGTAGACCGTGTAATTAATCTCAAATCCCTCGTCATTTTTATTTTTGTTATTGCTTGGTATTTGAGTTCTATAAGACACTTCAGTGGAGCTTTCGTCAATATCAACATCTATATTGTCAAGGATTCTTTGCGCTCGATCTTCGTTCCGACCTGTGCCAATCATTTCCACTTTTATAGAGAATTCATTTTTGTCCCAGGAGTTGATTTCTACTTTACCAAATTTGTTTTCAATTCTTAGTACTGTAGAGGCACTCACCTTGTGCGACTTTTCGATGTACTTTTTCTTTTCATCTTGATCTTTCCCGAAAGCAAATAATGTGCTTAAGGCAAGAAGTAGTGCTATGTTATATTTCAATAATTGTCTCGTTTTCATCGGTTTGTCCTTTAATGTTTTCTAAAATTTCCAACTGTCGGTTAAGAATGTCCAGTCTCAATTGCAGGTTATTGATCATGGCATCCATTACCCTCTCACTTGAGGCGTTGGTCTGGTAGGTTCTCTTCAATTCCAAATACATGGAATCGAGATCGTTGATTTCTGCTAGAAATGCTTTTTCTTGTTCTGGGCTGAGCTGCTCTATAATCAACTGCTTCCGTTCTGTGATCATGGTCACATAGTAGTCTTCAGCATCTACAAATTCTTGACTCAATGCAGGCCCGGCATACTCGTCCGAATTTCGGTCTAAGAGCAAAGCAATGGTCGATGCTAAAAACAATACAGCTGCGACCTTCCAAATGATGCTTAGATTCGTCTTTTTCCTTTCTATTTTTTGGTCAATACGATTCCAAAGTTCTTGTGATGGTTTGCCGTCATCAAAAGCAGAGCGGTTATCCAAAATGTACTTTTCGAATTGGTCACCCATAGTTCACCTCCTGTTTTAAAATGGTTTTTAGTTTGTCTTTTGCTCGTTTGTACTGGGTCTTAGAAGTTGATTCTGTAATTCCCAGTATTTCACTAATTTCTTTATGGTCGTATCCTTCAAATAAGTACAGTGATAACACGGTACGGAACCCGGATGGTAACTCATTCATTACTCGCTTTATAGCATCAACAGAATAAATTGGCTCATTCGTTTCCGTCCATTCTATTTCATCACTTCCCTGCTTCAAGTCTTCTACCAGCATTAAATCCTTTCTTATCTTCTGAAGATGATTCAATGCTTTGTTAACCACAATTCGTTTCAACCATGCTCCGAAAGTGGCATCCTCACGATAAGAATTTAGGTTGCCAAAAGCGCTGACAAATGCGTCCTGCAAAACATCTTCAGCCTCTTCTTGGTCACCAACGATCCTCAATGCGGTATTGAACATTGCCTTATTGTAAAGCTTGTATATTTCAAATTGCGCAGATCGATCGTGATCTTTACACCTTTGGATCAGTTCAGCATGAATATTTACCGTTCCTCTTGTCAATTTCTTAGGTTATTCGATCTAAAGACTTGGATGTGGAAAAGGGGTTGCATGTTGTTATTAATTTTATCAAATAAGTTACAAGGATGATAAAGAAAACTGGAATAATCGTATTGATCTTTTTCTGTGGGAGTAGCTTTTCGCAGGACCTGGACTCACTTACCTTAGGACAGTTGGCCTTAGATACTTTGCAGCAGGATTCAATTGATGAACCCCCACCCTACTATGCTGGCGTGTATATTTTTGGAGAAGCCTTGTTGGGTCCACATTATCGAGGTACAAATCTTGCTGCAGCTATTGGAGTAGGATTGCAGTACAAAAAATACATCTTAGGCTTTTCAGTGGCCGAATTCCAAGGAAGCCTGGAAGAGTTTGTCATCTTTCCAAATGTATTTGAATTGGATTATCGCGTCGCAGGAATCACCGTCGGATACGAACTACTGAACTCCAAATGGATCAGTATGGATGTTGTGGCTACTCATCAGTTGGGAGATATGGTATGGCGTAACAAGTCCAGCGGAGAGAACTTTTTGAGAGATGAGTTTTCAATTTCTTCCATAGGGCTAAAGGTAGATTTAGATCGATACCGATATACCAAACCATTTTTTAGGATAAGCTATCAAAAAGCAAACAATCTGGACTTGGCGATAGTAAATAATGGTGATTTTGACGGATTCGTCTTTGTTTTTGGACTACAGATCGGTTATTTCAATCAATAACTCGTTTATTTATAGGTATTTAAGGTTTATTCATTAAACTTGTACAACAATCCTTACAGCTATGGGAAGCACATTTAAGAAAATATTATCCTACAGTCTTTTTTCGGTTGTCTTGCTAGGAGGCACCAATGCTCAGAATTTGTATAAGCTTCACAAAGAAGCAGAAGAGTCATTTTTCGATGAGCGTTTCGGAGATGCTGTCCCAGTTTATGAAAAAATTCTGGAAGTTGATTCTGCATTTGAAGACGTAGCTTACAAGTATGAAATTGCCAGGCTACTTTCTGATCGTCAGTATACAGGTATGGATAAGTTCCTCTCTTTTGAACCCACCATGTCGAAACGGGATAAGTTCTTTTACTATTGGAAAGGTCGGGTCTTACTAGAGGAATATCAGTTTGAAGAAGCAGAAGAGTCGTTGACTCGGTTCTTAAAAAGGCCTGAGCGGAAAAGTGAAATCATTATTAATGAAGCCAAAAAATGGGTCGCAGAAGCTAAGAATGCAAAGAGGTTTTTGGATAATCCGGAGAACTATGAAATTCACCTGTTGCATTATGGGGTGAATACGCAACAAGCAGAATTGAGTCCGGTATTTTTTGCTGGAAAAGAGGAGTTACTTTTCCTTTCAAATAGGGAAGAATCCAAACCTGAAGAGTTCCAGATTTATCACACACGCCATGAGGGAAATCGAGCCTGGTCAAATCCGACCAGGGTGTATAATGTGGGGACTTTTACAAGAGACAATGCCAATATTGAGGTGGTTGCCGAAGATGGGAGGCTCTTTCAGTTCAGGACCAAAAAAGGTGGTGACTTATTTTATAGTGAACCGACAGAAAGTAAAGATGGGTGGTCCGTCCCAAGAGAGTTTGACAGCAAGATTACCACCACGCATCTTAGTAGTCACTTTTTTATCAATGAGCATGAAGATCGAATCATCTTTGCTAAGGATGTTGGGAACAAAAAAAAGAAAAACCTCGATTTATATGAGTCATTTAAGGACCCGGGGACAGGAAAATGGAGTAAGCCATCAGTATTTGCCAGTAACATAAACACGGAATATAACGAAGACAGTCCGTTTCTGAGCGCTGATGAAAAGACGTTGTATTTTGCCTCCGATGGACATGAAACCATGGGAGGTTATGACATCTTCAAATCAGAATACAACGAATCATCCAATAGCTGGTCGGAGCCTGTAAGCATGGGTTTTCCTATTAATTCTCCGGATGATGAGATTCATTTTAAGCTTAATCCTGATCAGAAGTCCGGATACTTTACTTCCAATAGACTCAATACTTTCGGAGATTACGATATCTTCTTTTTCTGGGAAGTCAATACAGTGAGAATTCGAGGAAGGGTCCTGGATGGTGCCACTGGGGAGCCTGTTACCGATGCCAGAATCTTTTTTAGACCCATTGAGTACCTGGACTTGTATTACTACTCTGAAACCAATGCAAATGGAGAATATTCTACCCAAATCACCTCGGACGATATCTTCAAGGTAGAAGTGAAGTATGCAGATAAAACGGTGGTTGACTTGGGAGAGTTTGAAATTCATGAAACAGGTGGTACCAGTACTACACACATTAAAGATTTTTACCTGGGAGGAAATCAGCTTGATGAGAGTGAAGATGAGGCCGAGATTATTCTTGCGTCAGAACGGAACAAGCCAACTCCTGCACCTACTCCTGTGCTTGAAGATACGGATAACTCGCAGATTGATGTGTCAGACGCCCAGGTGAATCGCGAGGTGAGGTATGAGGAAGTGCCAATCCAGGACCTCGCCCAACCTAACCTTAGATCAACTGGCAGAAAAGCGATTGTTCGAAATGTCTACTTCGAGTTTGATGACTCTAAAATTGTCGATGAAAGTGTTCCCGTATTAAACTCCCTGCTGGAGTTGATGAAGCAAAATCCAAACTTGTCGATCGAGATTGCAGGGCATACTGACAATATCGGTTCAAAAGCGATAAATCAACGGGTTTCAGAAAGGAGAGCCCAAGCAGTAAGGCGGTGGTTGGTTAGCAATGGCGTCGATGCTTCGAGGTTGGCTGCAAGAGGGTATGGAGAGTCACAGCCGTTAGCAAGTAATGATGATGAGCTGGAGGGTAGAGAACTAAATCGAAGGATCGAGCTGATCGTAGCACAATAGAACCATCTTATCTATCTTTAGTCTAAAATAGACAACATGTACACCTCCATAATAGCCGGGTTAGGACATTATGTGCCCGATAATGTAGTAACCAATGAAGATCTTTCTACCATGATGGATACAAGTGACGAATGGATTACTGAACGCACTGGTATCAAAGAAAGAAGATGGATTGATCCCACTACTGGCGATAGCCCAAGCACCATGGGAACAAAAGCAGCCAGGATGGCCATCTCGAATGCAGGACTTCAGCCAGAAGATATCGATTTTATCGTTTTTGCTACACTTAGCCCAGACTATTACTTTCCCGGTCCGGGAGTAATGGTGCAAGAGCAGTTGGGGATTAAAGAAATTGGTGCGCTTGATGTTCGAAATCAATGTTCCGGATTTGTATATGGGTTGTCCGTGGCGGACCAATTTGTTAAAACTGGGATGTATAAGAATGTTTTGGTAATTGGTGCTGAAAACCATTCGGGAGGCCTGGAAAAAACAACTCGTGGTCGAGGAGTTACGGTCATATTTGGCGATGGGGCAGGGGCTGCAGTGGTGCAACGTTCCGAAGACCCTACCAAAGGTATTTTGTCTACTCACCTGCATTCGGAGGGCAAGCATGCAGAGGAATTGTCGTTGATTGGTCCAAATACCTCGCGTTGGGTGGATACAATTATTGAAGAAAATGATCCGGAAGATGCTACCTACTACCCCTACATGAATGGCAACTTTGTCTTCAAGCATGCGGTGACTCGGTTTATGGAAGTGATTCATGAAGCCTTGATGGCTAACGGAAAAAAACCAGAGGAAATAGATCTATTGGTGCCTCATCAGGCTAATCTGAGAATCAGTCAATTTGTTCAGGCTAAAATGGGCCTTCCTGATGATAAAGTATACAACAATATTATGCGGTATGGAAACACGACCGCTGCGTCAATCCCCATTGCTTTAAGTGAAGCCATGCAGGAGGGAAAAGTACAAGAAGGAAACTTAATCTGTCTCGCAGCATTCGGTAGTGGTTTTACTTGGGCCTCCGCACTTATTAACTGGTAGCAGCCCTTCTTTCATAGGTTGTAATACTTCACTAAATCTGCATAACTGCCAATCGGACAGTGTATTATCATTTGACAATTAGTTTGGAACTAAAATTATATGAAAATTTCAATAGTAAATTGTAATATAATTCACTTATTATGGATATATTTATGTATTAAATAAGAAAAGTTCAATTTAAAAATCTCACCCATGGGACTATTCAGCTTTAAAAAAAATGACAATTCTGTACGACTTGCCAAGACAGAGACAGGAGATTGGATGGTGAAGAAAGGATTCAGTATTCTCTACATTGGAACTAAAGAAAAGTGCGAGACTTTTATGAAAACATCTCAACTGGTTTAGATCAAATCGTATCGACATACATTTTAGCCGTCCTGAATGCAGGGTGGCTTTTTTTATGATCTGGTTTCAATCTTTCATCGGGTGCAAGGTAATTATATTTGCATGCTATGGCAGAAGGGATTATTTCCACCGATTTTCAATTCAACAACCAATCCGGCAAATACAAAGGAAAGGTGCGGGAGGTCTATCAATTTGGTGATAAGATTGCGATGATAGCCACCGATCGTATTTCTGCATTTGATGTTGTTTTACCCAAACCCATACCCTACAAAGGGCAGGTGCTAAATCAACTGGCTTCGCGTTTTCTAAAAATGACAAAAGATATTGTCCCAAATTGGGTCGAAGCGACACCACACCCCAACGTGACGATAGGCAAAAACTGTGAGCCTTTCAAGATTGAAATGGTTATTAGAGGATACCTCACCGGGCATGCCTGGCGAGAGTATCGAGACGGTAAACGTGTGCTCTGTGATAATGAAATGCCGGAAGGAATGCGCGAGAATGAACAATTCCCGACTCCAATTATTACGCCAACTACTAAAGCAGATGAAGGACATGATGAGGATATTTCTCGAGAGGAGATTTTACAAAATGGGATTGTTTCGGAAGGAGATTATGAAATGCTGGAAAATTACACCCTAGCACTGTTTGACCGGGGCACTCAAATTGCAAAGGAAAGAGGCTTGATCCTGGTGGATACAAAATACGAGTTTGGTAAATACAATGATCAGATTTATCTAATTGATGAGGTCCATACACCTGACTCGTCTCGGTACTTTTATGATGAGCCTTATCAAGACTTGCTTGCTTCCAACCAACCTCAAAAACAGCTTTCTAAGGAATTTGTGAGACAGTGGCTAATTTCTGAGGGGTTTCAAGGAAAGGAAGGACAGCAGATTCCTGAAATGAATGATCAACGGATTGAAGACATATCTGGTCGGTATATCGAGCTATATGAGAACATCTCGGGAGAAAAGTTTGTTAAAGACCCATACTCAAATAAATTAGCCGAAATAAAAGATAGCATTTCCCAAATAATAGGATAGAAATTATGGATTTTAAATTAGACACGTACGAAAAATATTCCATCGCATCGATTGGAGACGAAAAGGTGGATTCTACCATAGCACCCGAGTTAAAATCAGAATTTATGAACATTGCACAAAGTGGCGTTTCAAGCCTTATTGTGGATATGGGAGGTGTGAAGTATGTGGATTCAAGTGGATTAAGTGCATTGCTTGTTGGAAATCGGACATTCGCAGAATCTGGTGTTTTTGTTCTTTTCAATGTAACAGATCATGTAATGAAGCTGATCAATATCAGTCAGTTGGATAAGGTGATGAACATTACTGCAACGCAAGAAGAGGCTGCTGATGCCGTGCTGATGGCAGAAATACAAAAAGGTGCTGCTGAATAGGGTTGAGTTTTGAGCTTCTCATATTAGGATCAAATTCTGCAGCGTTTGCACATAGAAGACATCATACATCGCAGTTACTTACCATTCAAAATCATCACTTTCTGATAGATTGTGGTGAGGGAACCCAACTCCTGTTAAAGAGGTACCAGGTAAAACTGTCCAGAATAGACCACATTTTTATTTCTCACTTACACGGAGATCATTATTTTGGGTTAATTGGGTTGCTCTCGACAATGCATCTTTTTGGGAGAAAGAAAAAACTCCTTTTGGTTGGACCTCCCGGTTTATCGGAAATTATCGGTTTGCAATTGAGGTATTCCGAAACTTCATTAGCCTTTAAGGTAGATTTTAGAGAGTTTACTCCGGAAAGTTCAGAAATCATTTACGACCATCCCGACTACAATGTAACCACTGTTCCGATGGATCACAGGGTTCCATGCTCCGGATTCCTATTTAGGGAAAAACCCAAAAAGAGAAGAATTAATCGTAAAGTCTTTCAAGATCATGAACTGACGAAGCTGGAGATTCTTGCCTTAAAATCCGGAGAAGATATCCTGAATGCTGACGGTACAGTAAAGTATCCTAACCATCTGTTTACATTAGAACCGAACCCGTCTTTTAGCTATGCCTATTGTTCAGACACTAAATACAAACCTTCTCTCAAGTCACATGTTGAAGGAGTAGACCTAATGTACCATGAAGCAACCTTTGCCAATGATATGAAGGAGCGAGCTGAAACTACTTACCATACTACGGCAGCCCAAGCAGCATCATTTGCTAAAGATGCAGGTGTAAAAAAACTTTTACTCGGGCATTTTTCGGCAAGGTATAAAGAACTTGATCCAATCATAAACGAAGCAAAGGCCATTTTTGAACCGACTGAACTAGCTATCGAAGGCACTAAATTCAAGATTGAATGACGAAGAAGCAACAGCTGTTTATCATACTCTCAGCCATTTTTCTTACCAACGCCATACTGGCAGAACTCATTGGGGTAAAGATTTTTTCGCTGGAACAGACATTAGGTTTTGAACCAGCCAATATTTCAATCCTTGGATATGTACTCGATTTCAATTTGACGGCGGGTGTTATGATCTGGCCGGTGGTTTTTATTACAACTGATATCATTAATGAGTACTTCGGTAAGAAAGGAGTTCGGAAAATTAGCTTCATCGCTGTTGGATGCATTTCCTACGCATTTCTTATGATTTTTTTGGTAACCAAGCTGAGTCCTGCTGGATTTTGGTTGGATGTTAACAGTATTGATAACAATGGCAACCCCTTTAATGTAGATTTTGCCTTCAATAAAATTTATACACAGGGTTTGGGGATTATTATAGGTTCTGTAGTGGCTTTCTTAATTGGCCAGCTCCTTGATGTGATGGTTTTTCAACGTCTTCGTAAGATCACTGGTGAAAAGATGATTTGGCTACGCGCAACAGGTTCAACCCTGATTTCACAACTCATAGATAGCTTCGTAGTGCTGGCATTGGCCTTTTATATATTGGCACCTGCATCATCACGTTGGGAATTTAGCCAAGTCATTAGTGTTGGGACCATCAATTACATCTACAAGTTCATAGTAGCTATTGTATTGACTCCTCTGATCTACCTTGGACATTACTTGATTGACAGGTTCTTAGGAGATGAGGCCACAAATATCAAGGAGGAAGCAGCTCAAAGTAATTTTTGAGAGCTCCTTTCTAATATTCAATTAATTCTTCATTAAGTTCTATTTGTAGAATAATATCTATATTCCATCGAGTGTATGGAAACTCAGCCTGTCTATTCCGTTTAACTTTCCATCATGCGAAAAACCCTAACCTATATGCTAGTGCTTTCTAGCATTTGCTCTTTTTCTCAAACTCCAAACCTCACAGGAAAGTGGTTAGGTTCTTCCACTTTTCTCAAGAACAACTATCAACTAGAATATGATATTACCCAGGAGGGCGATAAGGTGAGTGCAATGATCTTGTCGGTAAGCAAAAAGGATACGGTCAAGGCGTTGCTAGAAGGTGTGCTCAAAGGGAATCGTATTGAGTTGAAAGCAAAAGAGTTGATCTACAAAACGGGGATGGCCTGTATGGCGGATAATAAGCTTGAATTCAAAATAACAGGAAATCAAACGACACTCGTTGGGCGATGGAAGGGCAACTCCAAACTTAATACCTGCGCTTATTTAGCTTCTGGTTCTGTCATGCTTATTAAGCAGGAACAACTCCAACTTCGCCCTGAGGTAGTTTCGATACCGAAGGAGGAAACCAAGGTGATAGCCAATGAAGATAACATAGGACAAGCATTGATCAGGGAGCTTGGAAGTAGAAAATATTATGCGTTGATCATTGGAATCAATGAGTACCAAGACAATAACATCCAGGATCTAGATAACCCGATTAAGGATGCAAAGAGCTTAGCAGGTGTATTGATGAGTCACTATTCCTTTAATAAGGAAGATGTGAGTGTA
>CAZQDI010000030.1:0-32247 GCA_964591785.1 uncultured Roseivirgaceae bacterium | reverse complement strand
TTCAAGCATGCCTGCTAGCTGCTCTTTTAGCGCATCTCCGTTGAGAATGTGGTAGATCATTCATTAAAGCTAACCATGATAACTAGATGTCAAATTAAGTTTGGCATCATTTTTACTTCTTCATAGGCATGTTCCACTAAAACTGAACGCATATGAAAAAGCTAATTACACTATTTATCCTTGGAATCGTACTGATCAGTTGTGAAGAAGGGATTCCGGGTCCTCAGGGACGAGATGGATTGGACGGGCTGAACGGAGAAGAGTCTTTCGTTTTTGAATATGAATTCAGCTACACCGCACCCGATTACAGTGTACTACTGGAGCTCCCCAGTACTTTCAATATGCTTGAATCTGACATCATGCTTGCATTTCTGTTATGGGAGGTGGCAGAAGATGGAACCGAAATTTGGAGGGCTCTGCCCCAAACGTTGTATTTCCAGGATGGAATCTTAAAATACAATTACGATTTCACCAGGTTTGACGCAAGCCTGTTCCTCGATGGTACCGTAAATCTGGATGGGCTCGGCGCTGATCTTACCGATAATTGGATTGCAAGATTGGTAGTCGTTCCCGGTCAATTTGCAGGAAGAACAGCTATTGACCTTAGCGATTACGATCAGGTAAAGGAGTATTATGAACTTTCGCCATCTAAACTAGCCCATCCAAACTATGCCAAAAGACCGGAATAAGCAAAACACTTTTGAATATTTATAAAGCACTTTTAGGAGTGCTTTATTTGTTTTTTTAGTCAATGGTATCTTTGTTAGTAGTGGATTTTAATGGTTGATCGTCTATACATTGGAATCTAAACAACTAACCAGCATGAGAGCGTATCAAATCATATTGATATCACTTATACCCCATCTATTTACCCAGGAGAGCTGCTCTCAAGACCTCAACTTTCAGGACACACTTGAATTGCAGCACATTTCAAAGGGACTGTCTCAAAGTTCAGCCACAAAAATTTTGGAGGATACAAACGGTTTCTTGTGGATCGGAACTCCCAATGGATTAAATAAGTATAATGGGACGGATTTTGAAGTTTTCGAAAAATCACAAGATGGAAAAACTGGCCTAACCAATGGTTACGTCGAATCCATCTATGAAGCTGAAGAGGGCAATTTATACATAGGCACCAACAAAGGCTTAAATTATTATGATCGTGCATTGAACATAGTAAGACCCTTTGATTTCTCACCCAAAGCAAACTTCTTAAATACAAAATATATCGGAGCTATTTGTAAGACCAACGAATGGTTGTGGCTTGGAACAGCAGGAGACGGTGTCTTCAGATATAATCTGGTTACTGGGATGCACGAACAACTACTTTTCGAACAACTCTATCATGACGGTCCTAGTAACACATTTATTGTAGACATATTTGAATTGTTTGGGAACCATCTTTTGATCGTTACTCAAGCAAATGTTTATGTAATCAATAAAGAACTTCAAAGACTATCGGAACTCGAACCACAAAATATTAGTACCGCAATTCAGATAGATGAAAAGCACTTTTTTCTTGGTTCGCATTCAGGTAACCTTATTAAATTGACGGTGGAAGATGATTACTCCATTGAAACCAAAACCACTCCTATTGTTTCAGGTCATTCAATTTTATCTATTGCAGACGATAGCAATGGAAAAGTCTGGATTGGCAGTGAGAATGCCGGCTTGTCAATCTATGACCCAAAACAAGGTGCAACCTTAACCATCAATGCAAAAGTTGACAATCCCAGATCTATCCAAAGCAACTCCATTTGGTCGCTTCATTGTGCCGAAAACGGAGTCATGTGGCTTGGAGGATTTAAGAAAGGGTTAAGTTTCTACGATCCCAACTTTTACAAATTCAAACACTATCGAACAAACCCCTTCAAACCAAATTGGTTGAGCAATGATATTATCAATTGCTTTCAGGAAGATCATTTGGGTAACATTTGGATCGGAACTGATGGAGGAGGGCTGAATTATTGGGATCGACAGTCCAACGCTTTCGAACACTGGTCACTAGATCGAGGCAATCTGAACAGCAATGTGATACTCACATTACTGAAGGATAGCCGCGGTAAACTGTGGATCGGTACTTGGGCCAATGGCCTTGCTATTCTGGACACTAAACAAGGTACGTATGAAACCTGGAGAAGCCAAGATACTTTCTTAGGCTCTGACAATGTGATCTCAATCATAGAAGATCACAAAGGAAGAATTTGGATTGCCACTCTTTTTGGGGGAATTCACATTTATAACCCGGATGACAGATCATTTGCCAACCTTCACATAGAAGACTCTCAAAATGCCACAAATGTTATTACTCCCGCTCGTTTAATGGAGGATAGCAATCACACTATTTGGGTCGGGAGTCAAACGTCAGGTCTATTCAAAATCGAGGAGGTTGAAGACTTTAAAATAACACAATATGCCTCTTTTCAAGACATAAACAAGATTAGCAATGATTTTATTAATGCGATAATTGAAGATAGCGATGGATCAATCTGGGTGGGCACACAGGCCGGACTCAATCTTTATCATGAGGCATCAGATACATTTGAGGTGTTTACGATCGACGATGGTCTGATCGATGATGCAATAAAAGGTATCATTGAGGACGAAATGGGCTGGCTCTGGCTCAGCACAAGCGAAGGAATTGTTAGATTCAATCCTGAAACTAAAGAAACCATTTCATTTGATCTTTATGATGGTTTACAAGGAAATGAATTCAATGCATCATCTTCGTACAAGACCCAAAGTGGAGAACTGCTGTTCGGAGGCAACAATGGGTTCAATATCTTCACGGTGGATCAGGCAGAGAAGCGGTCTGATATTCCAAAGATCTACTTCTCTTCCCTCAAAATATTTAATGAGTCTGTTTCCCCAAATGATCAATTTAATGTTCTTCATAAGGACATTAGCTTAACGGACTCCATCAGATTTACGAACAATCATTCTGTCATAAATTTCGAATTCTATGCGCTTACTTTTCGTCATCCGTATCGAGTGAGCTACGCTTATTTTTTGGAAGGCTTTGAAAAGGAATGGAACTACGTCGGGAATGAGTCTTCAGCCACTTATACAAACCTTAACCCCGGCAACTACACGTTGAGGGTGCGATCAACCAACTCAGATGGAGTTTGGGTGGAAAATGAGACAAGTATTCATTTTACCATACCCGCCCCCTACTGGGCAACTTGGTGGTTCAACGGATCTTTGATGGCGCTTTTGTTATTTGGCATTTATTCCATCTACCTCATACGTATCAGAAGGATCAAGAAATACCAAGCAAAGCTTGAAAACCAAATTGACGAGAGAACACTAGAACTTCAAAACAAACAGATCGAACTTACAAAAACAGCCAAAGAACTATCCACCAGAAACGAGGAGATCCAACGATTCGCCTTTGCAGTTTCTCACGACTTAAAAAGCCCGCTGAGCACCATTAAGGGTTTTACCGGAATCATTCGGGATGAGATGCCAGAATCTAAAAATGCAGAGATACCAAAGTACTTTAATTTCATTCTATCTTCTTGCGAAACCATGAACGATTTGATTTCAGACATCACTAAGATTGCTAAGCTTGGAAAGGTTGAGAATCAAAAACAGCTTCTTAATGCAAATGAAATAATTAACACTGCTAAAGATCTTGTGACTGGAAGACTTCAGGAAAAGAATGCAGAACTCAGGATTCAAAATTCACTACCTAAAATCTATGGAGATAAAAACCGAATGATCCAGGTTTTTGAAAATCTTATCGACAACGCTATCAAATACATGGGTGATCAGAGGAATCCATTGGTAGAGGTGAAAGTCAGTCAAAATGGACGTCATAATAAATTTATGGTAGTAGACAATGGGTCTGGTTTAAGTGCGGACGCGATCGACAAACTTTTCTCTCCGTTTCAGCGGTTCCACAAGTCGGTGGAGGGTACAGGTTTGGGTCTGTACATGATTCAGAAAATCATAGAATCTCATGAAGGGCATATATATGCTACCTCAGAAGGAATTGGAAGGGGATCTTCTTTCGTTGTTTCTCTGCCAAAGGCAGACTAGCCATCAAAACCTAGGTAAAAACTACCCGATTTTCAGCACAACGCACCTTTGGCGAATCTTGCAGATTCCAACAGCAGACGTATCGCTTCGTTCAATTATATAATTATATCGATTAAAAATATAACTTTTATTTATTTTTAGAGTAAATATGTAATGATATTAATAAATAATATAATTATATTAATATAACTCAACTAATAAACACTCGATTATGACAAGCTCATTCATTCTAGTCGTCGCATCCTTCTACATGCTTATTGGAGCATTTACAGTCTTTTTTTATTTCATGGATAAAAGGTATCGGAAGAGTTCCAGGAGCAAGTAGTGGGCACTAAATCCCTACCAACTAATCAATGAAAGGTAATAGAGGCCGAGGACGGACACAAGAACCGTGACGCCCTGTAATAAGGTAAGTAAGGTATACCACCTGTATCCTTGATTTGTGGTCATTTCTGAAAACTGAGTGACTACCCAGAAATAGGAGTCATTTGCGTGAGACACGGTCATTGCCCCTCCGCCAAATGACATTACAATTAAGGTCATCTGAAACGCAGTAACAGATTCCTGCCCAATTAAGATGGGAGCTACCATCGCACTTGCAATAACCAATGCCGAAGTACTAGACCCTTGAGCTGTCTTCAATAAGGCAGCAATTGCAAATGAAATGAAAATTAGAATTGGAATTGGAATGGAATCAATAGTTTCTCCTAATTGCTCGGCTAAAAGGCCTCCCAGATCAGTCCCCTTAAGCACATTTCCGAAAGCACCACCTGCTCCTGTAATTAATATGATTGGTCCTGCTTGTGCAATCCCTTTCTTAAACAGCTCCCCAATTTCTTCCATGGAGGAGGACGATTGAACCTGCAACATCGAGAGGATACATCCGATCAACAGTGCCATCGTAGGATTTCCAAGAAAGAATAGTACACGCACTAATGCGCCATCGACCTCCAAGATCCTTAGGGCAGATGCAACAGTAATCAAAAGGATAGGTATGAGAATAGGAAGGATCGCCCAGAATATGTGTACTTCCTTGGTTTCGGACGAAACAACCTCCTGCTCAAATTCCAATTCATCAACAGTGAGGGATTTACTCAGCCTTTTGGAATAGATCGTGCTTACAATCAATACCGGAATAGAGACTAAAATACCTGTAAGTATAACTAGCCCCAATTGATCACTTATTTCCAAATTGCCTGCAACTGCAATAGGGCCAGGAGTTGGAGGTATTAGCGTATGTGTAGTATATAGACCCGCTCCTAAAGAAAGTGATAGTGGAAAACTACTCATGCCGTTCAAGCGTGCCAGCTTTTTCATTAAACGGGATAAGATAATAAAGCCGGAATCACAAAAGACTGGAATACTTACAACTGCACCTAAGAAGGAAATTGACGAAACAAGATGCTTTGAACCAAAAAGGCGAATGACTCTATCAGCAACTACATCCAATGCCCCTGAACGTTCCACAAAAACGCCAATTACTGTCCCCAGCACTACAATGATCCCTATTCCGGACAAGATACCACCGAAACCCTTTGTAATCAATTGAATGACAGTTTCAGGATGAATTCCTGACAAAAACCCTACAAACAGGGAGCCAATAATAAGCGCCAAGAATGGATGTAATCTGAATTTGTTGGTGGCAAGTATGATGAACCCAATGGCCAACAGGATCGCAATCAACAACTCAAGTAATGAAGTCAACGGTATTATTAATGGGTAGATTTGCTGATAAAACTACATAATAAGTTAAAATTGTATTTACAAATTCAATTCCAAATTGAAATTAACACTATGCCAGTTTCGTATATCACGCACAAGAGTAGAAAGATCTTACATGTTGATTTTAAGGACCTGAAGGATAAGGAGAAGGTTTTGGAGAACCTGGAGGAGATGGTCAAGTTCTACAAGACTGCAACAGAAGAAATCTATTTGCTTTTTGATGTAAGGGGGTGTTTCACCGATCCTGAAGTAATGGATAAGCTCAAAAACTATGGCAAGAATGTTTTCAAGGGAAAATCAAGAAAAAGAGCTGTCCTTGGAGTTGCTGGGATTAAGGGTCTATTACTGCGTGCTTATAGTTTATTCACAAATACTGAAGTAGCCACCTTTGAGGACATTGAAGAAGCCAAAAACTATCTTGCTGACTAGTCAGACTGCCAGTATTCTTTGGTGTCTATATCCATAATTGTCAATTTACCAGTAGTTCCTGCACCTGTATCTAAATTCCACAGGTTATGTATATGCATTGGTTCAGATTGGAACCAATTTAAGGTTGGTGTGTGACCTAAATAAATTTCAGTAAAGTTCGCTAAAATTTCAGGCTTCGTAGAAACTGAGAATGCATTCTGTAGCAAGCTTCTATCTCGATAGCACAAAGAAGAGTCAACCTCAAATTCAGGACCTTTGGGATGAACAAACCCACCGTGGACAAACAGTCGATTTTCTACATCAATAAAATAATCCACTTGCTTAGAATCAAAAAATGATTGGTGTGCTTCCTTGTCAATAGCACAATTGAGTCTCTCGTAGGACTTTATGGTGACAAATCCACCATTCTCAAGCCAAGATCTGTCGATTGCTCCATGAAGCAGCCATTTACGGGTCCAATGGTCATGGTTTCCCCTAATAGCTACCAGAGATTTTATTTTGAGTAGTTCCTCTACTACCTCTGCTGTGTATGGATGTCTATCCGAAACATCCCCAAGCTGTATCAGTGTATCGAATGAATTTTCAAAGCGACAGCGACGCATGCATTGGTGATAAGCAGTCAGGTTCCCATGAATATCCCCCATTGCGAGAGTTCTACCTTTGACTTTCACTCCAGTTTTAGGTGGTGGATGTGCTCATCAATGATATCGATCCTAAACGTAATGCTATTCACATATTTGATAAGCTCTTTTTCAAACTGTCGGATACCTTTCTCATATTGTTTTGTAGTAGCAGGGTCGAAACTATCTTCGATAACTTTTAAGTCCGTGCATTCATTCTGAATGAATTCCTTAAAATTGATTGTTGAGTATTCAGTCTCAAGTCGTTCAATATCTTTCAATGTTTCTGCTGCTTCTTTGTCTTCGCTTATATCAAATTTTCGTTGTACAATAAAATACAAGGAAGTATCCCAGTGATGAATCTCGTCAAGAAGTGCAATTGTTTCCTTCTGGTAATCCGAATTCAAGCAGAACTCCTGAATCCCTTGATAAGTTTTAAGATTGATAGCTCCCTGGTCCCAACGTACAGTGAGGTTATCTATGATTGCAACAATATTTTGTGTTTCTTGCGAAAGTGCGTGCTGACTCAGCATAAAGCAAAACAGGATACCTGATAGGCGCATAACATCAATTTATGATTAAAGATAAGGCTATGCAAGGCTAATTGATTTCTATTGGGGTATTTTTAGTCGACAAATAAAGTAATCGTGAACTTCAACAATCCATTTACTCCACTGCCCTTAGAAGACTGGGAAGAATCGAAAATCACCTTACATCTTTGGATGCAGATAGTTGGTAAGATCAAACTGGACTTAGTGCCAAGGAAAAATCACTGGTGGCATATTACACTTTTTGCTAGCCCTAAAGGAATTACATCAGGAACGATTCCGGATCATAGAGGCAGCTTTCAGGTTGATTTTAATTTTCAATCGCATAAACTTGAACTAATCACGAGTTGGGGTAGGTATGAATATTTTGATCTAAAAGATGGTCTCAGCGTCAAGGAATTCCACAGAAATTTTTTCGAGATCTTATACAAATTGGAAATTCCTGCAAAAATTACTCCTGTACCCTATGACCACCCATGCAAAGAGCCCTTTGCCGAATGTGAAACCCATAGATCGTACAATATGGAGTTCGTTGGCAGGTTTTGGCAAATTTTAATAGCCGTTGATAATGTATTTAAGGAGTTTTCTGGAAAGTTCTATGGAAAAGTGAGTCCTTCCCAAATCTACTGGCACCACATGGATCTCGCAGTTACCCGCTTCTCTGGAAAACCAGGTCCCGGACTCGAAGAAGGATCCACTGAAGCAGATAAAGATGCTTACTCCCACGAGGTCATTTCCGCAGGTTTTTGGGCGGGAGATGAAAACGTTAGAGGCGCAGCGTTCTATGCGTACGCCTACCCCTCTCCAGAAAATATTGAGAGTCAAAAACTCTTCCCATCATCAGCGAAATGGGATCTGTCAAGTGGTAGTCCAATGGCCATATTAATGTACGATGACTTGATTCAATTGGAAAATCCAAAAGCAGAGCTAATGAACTTTCTCCAGTCCACTTACAATGCTGGTGCTAGCCTTGCAGGATGGCCTGATGAGCTGAATTACGAACATTAAAGCGACCCGTACCGAAGGACATCCCATTGATCTCGGTTCTTCTCGAACATAGCCCTTGTGAAGGGACATAGGGGCATGACCTTTTTGCCTTCTTTTCTAGTGATAATCACAAGTTCTTCAAATAAGCTCTTGCCGACACCCTGTCCTTTGTATTCATCATTCACCCCCGTATGATCCACAATGAGTAACTCTCCATCATTCGCAAGCGAGTAAGTCATCTCTCCCATTTCTTTCGCCCCATCTTTGGCAACCAAACGTCCTTTTGATTCATTTTCTTCTTTTTGGATATTCATAAGAGTATAGTTTAGAGCATACACGTCAACGTGTATGCTCATTAAAAATCATTTATTTCATCGGGACTTCCATCAACAGAATCCGAGACTTTTCACCCGTCTTAATATTGATTTTACTGGAATCCCAAACTCCAAATCCGTCTCTTTGTTTCAATTGTTGACCTTCTACCTCAAACTCTCCTTCCAAAACAAAAAAGTACACACCATTTCCCTCTTTTTTGAGGTCGTAGGTCGCATCAACCCTCGAATCGAAATGACCCACATGGAACCATGCATCTTGATAAATCCATACTCCTTGATCATTTTTGTTAGGCGAAAGGATCTGTGAAAACTGGTTTGGCTTTATCAGATCTTTTATTCCTATTTGATCGTACCGCGGGGTCACGTCCTTTACATTCGGAAATAGCCAAATCTGCAAAAATTTAACCTCCTTATCAGCATTCTTATTGTATTCACTATGGTATACTCCCGTACCAGCACTCATCACTTGAATTTCACCTTCTTTGATAACTGCTGTGGTACCCATACTGTCTTTATGCTCTAAATCCCCACTCAAGGGAATCGAAATAATTTCCATGTTATCGTGCGGATGAGTACCGAAGCCTCTTCCAGCTGCCACAGTATCATCATTTAATACCCTCAACATTCCAAAATGCATACGCTCGGGATTGTAATAGTTGGCAAAACTGAAAGAATGATGGGACCTAAGCCAACCATGGTTGGCATGTCCTCTTGAATCTGATCTGTGCAATACTGTCTTCATTGTTTTTTCCTCCTTGTTTGGTAAATGATTGTATCCTACTGGTTCTACTATGTGTTTGTTGGAGTCGATTTTCTCACTCGATGACACCTTCAAAACGGAGGCACCCAACAAACTTGTCAGTGAAACTCTTGTAAGGTTTGATAAGAACTTCTTACGCTTCATAATTTATATGTTATTACATATATGTACGTACATATATAAATTATGTTACAAGAAAACTAGTTAGTTCACCAAGTAGGCGAACTGAATACCTATTCCATAAACTCAAGATTATTCGAACCCGTTCGGGTTCTTAGATTGCCATCTCCAAGAATCTTCGCACATATCATGTAAATCATAGATCGCTTCCCATCCCATTTCGTTCTTTGCTTTTGAAACATCGGCATAGGCAGCTGCAGCGTCCCCCGGTCTTCGCGCCACCACCTCATAGGGCACCTTCTTCCCACTGGCTTTTTCGAAAGCTTTGATTACTTCCAAAACACTGTAGCCAGTTCCAGTACCAAGGTTATAGGTCACTAAACCCGGATCACTCTCCAGCCTTTCCAACGCCTTCAAATGACCTAATGCCAAATCGACCACATGAACATAATCACGAACTCCGGTACCATCGATTGTAGCATAATCTCCACCAAAAACGGAAAGTTTCTGTCTTTTTCCAATGGCAACCTGGGTTATATATGGCATTAAGTTGTTGGGAATGCCCGTAGGATCCTCACCAATCAGGCCACTTTTATGTGCACCTACCGGATTAAAATACCTTAAAAGTGCAATGTTTAAGGTTGGATCAGCATGGTGAAAGTCACTAAGAATGGACTCAGTGTAAAGCTTTGTTCTGCCATAAGGGTTGACAGCAGACAATTTTGAGCTTTCAAGAAGAGGGACTTCCTCTGGATCTCCATAAACTGTACATGAAGAGCTAAATACAAGATTCTTCACTTGAAACTCGCGCATCAACTCGCATAGATTAAGTGTACTGACAATATTATTCTGATAGTACATCAGAGGTTTGGCAACAGATTCGCCAACTGCCTTGTAAGCAGCAAAATGCACGATACACTCAAAACTGTGCTTTTCAAAAATCTGCCTTACCTTCTCTCGCTCCGCCAGATCAACATCATAAAAGGTAACCTCTTGACCAGCAATTGTCTGAACGCGAGAAATTGCTTCATACTTGCTATTCGATAGATTGTCTATTACAACAACCTCTTTTCCAATGTTTAATAGCTCCAAGACGGTATGACTACCTATGAATCCAGCTCCGCCGGTGACTAATACACTCATGTTTTGACTGTGTTAAGATAAAAAGGTGAAAGACGGTAAAAATGTAGAATGTGGAAGTTTCTAACCTCTAAATAGTGAGTAATAGATCCTTCAGTTTATCGTAACTCCATGGTTTGCTAACGAACTTATCGATCATCTTTTGCTCGATCGCCTCACTCACCTCTCCCTCTTTTGTGTATCCAGAAATAATGATTTTTTTTGGGTCTGAAGGGTATTCCATGCTTTGAAGTTCCCTTAGAAATTCTACTCCAGTCATAACTGGCATTAGCTGATCGGTAAGAATGAAGTCTAAATCGTTATTTACAACATAATCAATCGCTTCATGAGGTGAGGTAGTTGTATGAATATCGAAATCTTTCTTAAACATCTCCTTGAATAAGATCAAGTTGATTTCTTCATCATCTAAGTAGATCAATGATAGTCTTTCTGAACTCATTAATGTTGCGGTTGATTGTTCAAAGGTAACTCAATTTTAAATTCTGTTCCCTCTCCAAAGGTAGAGTTAACATCAATGGTACCATTGTGTTTTTCAATAATACCATATGTAATGGAAAGTCCCAATCCAGTTCCTTCACCAATTTTTTTAGTAGTATAGAATGGATCAAAAATTTTATCCAGATCTTCATTCTTTATGCCCGTACCGTTATCTTTTATCAGAACATGTAGCTTATCTCCAACAACGCTTGTCACAATCTTCACGACCGAATCTGGCTTATTCCCACAAGCATCCATCGCATTTCCAATTAGATTTAGGAGTGCCTGACCTACTTGTCCAGGATAGCCATACATAGTTGGTAACTCCTCCATGAGGTCTTTTTCGACACTGAGTGTTGGCCTTATCTTATTTTTGAGGAGTAGCAAAGCGACATCAATATCTTCATGCACATTTATCTCTGACATACTTTCTTCCTGTGCACGTGAAAATGTTCTTAGACCCTTAACCACGCTGATCGTTCTTTCAGCACCGACCTGGATACTATTGATCATGGTATCCATTACAGATTCGTAGGATTCGTATTCAATTTCGTTCTTCTGCTCGACGATTTCTTTGACTTTTGATTTCAAGTCTGTCTCGTTTTCATCAAGCGCCTTGATGTTGGCCATCATCGGCTTCATATCTGAGAACTTAGAATTCAGTACGTGAATTCCCGAGTAAACGTAATTGATTGCATTATTAATTTCATGGGCAATACCTGCTGTCAATGTACCCAGTGAAGCCATTTTTTCTGATTGTATCAGTTGTTTTTGAGTGGACTGCAATTCGTCTAGCAATTCCTTCAGTTCTTCCTTTTGCTCATTCAATTTTTGAGCATCCCTCCTTCTGGCCTGATAGGCCCGATATGCCAAAATAAGAGCCACCACAACAAAAACCAGAAAAGCACTTATCAATATTAGTTGCTGGTTCTGGGTAGCAACAAGCTTGACCAGACCTTGTAGCTCGTCTTCCTTTTCTGAAATTTCTTTGTTTCGTTGATCTATCAGTGCATTCTGTTCATCCAATTGTTCCTGACCTAGCTGTAATCTCGCTTCCTGCGTCAGAATCTCCTCTTCCAATCTGGACAATTGGGCCTCTCGCTCCCTAAGAATAGCTGTAAGACTATCCAGCACTTTACTTTGTTGCTCTAATTGGGCTTTGCCTTCGGCTATCTGAACATCTTGATCATTGGCAATTTTGAAGGCTACAGCCATATTCAAGTTCAAGGAATCAATGCGTTCCTTTACCACTCTTGAGCGTTCCTCCATGGCTCGGGCAGAATCACGTGTCTGCCGATACAATTCTGCAACGTTGATCTCGCTTCCTCCTAGGCTATTAAAACCAGGGCCGATACTCAATCCTTGATTTATGATATTGGCCCTATTAAACTCAAATGATATTCCTGAAGCAGTATTTATCAAGTTCGTCATGATATACTGTTGGTCAGGAGACTGTTCGGTGATGATCAGAATGGGTTTGCCCGTAATACGATCAATGATCGTTTGGAGCGCTCCATTATATTGACCAGATACATACAGAATATCTAGTCTTGAGGGAATTGAAACGAAGCTACTAAAGCTCACTCGTATGGGCTTCCCATTTATTTGATTGTTTTCTGCAAAATCTCTGAAGGCGCTTGTTAACGACCGATCTTGTGTAATTACTTTGATAGTATATTCGTCAGGTTCATTCGGCCATGTTATGTTGTTTGCAAATGAATGAACATAGTCAACCTTTTGCTGATCAACACTCTGAGAGCTTGCGACTAGGAACGCTAAAATCAAATAAAAGGAATATAAGTATTTCAAACCTCTATTATCGGTTGCGTGATTAGGTGATTATTGTAAACCATGAATTCATCAAATATATACTAAAGATTCCCTTTTAGAATCGCCCACTCGCTAAAGATTATCCTTATTGCAGACAAAAAAGTCAAATTCATCGATAGATACCATTTCCTTTTGCTTACTTGGGAGAGACACTAGCATCCAAAAGTAGTATTATTAGGCTATTCATATTGGTTGTTCTCAGCCTCTCTTCCCAAGATAGTCAGGCCGAACTTCCCTAATTCTCCATATTTTACGTAAGGTTCCAGACCCTCAAGTACCTGCACGATTCGTTGCACACCTGCCTCCACGCTCGAAATCATATTCTCTGTCACTGCTTCATAAGATGAATACTCTATTTCATTTTTTAGGACATTAATTTCTCGTACCTTCATTTTCGTCTTCAAGTGACTTTCATTTTCCTCTAAAGATGAAATATTTGACATCAACTGCTTGTAATCGTTAAACTTTCGATCGATAACATGAATTCCTGAGAGAATGTAATTGCTAGCATTGTTCACATCGTGCGCAATATTGTCTGAAATTTCACCAACAGCGGAAAGCTTCTCTGCATGAATTAGCTGCTTTTGTTTGGCCCTAAGCTGGCTTAGCAACTCATCTAACTCCTCTTTTTGCTCATTCAGTTTTTTTGCTGCTTTTCTTCTTGCTTTGTAAGCCTTGTAGGCTAGGAAAAGTGCTAATAAGAAGAGTAGGGCAAAAGCTACCAGAAAAATTAGTATCTCAAGCTGATAGTTACTTGTACGCTCCAATTCACTCAACTCATTATTTTTCCCCACTATTACCTCATCCTGCTGAGCAATTTCTTTGGACTGAGCCTCCAACTGCACCTTTCCCAGTCTGATTTGCTTCTTCTTTGCTTCAATTTCTTTCCCGATTTCTGCCAGCTGCCGTTCCCTTTCTTTAAGTACAACTCGAAGATCTTCCAGAACTTTGTTCTGAAAGTCAATCTGTGCTTTTGTCTCATCTGCTCGAGTCAGTAAAGTTCTGCCTAATTTCACCGCCACAGCAGTAAGTATGTTTAGGGTATCCATTTGTTCCCTAATCTGACTTGACTTTTCTTCAATTTCCTGGATCGAGCTCTTTGCCTGCTGATAGAGGCGAGCTACGTTCACTTCGTCCCCGCCCAATTCACCAAAATCAGACCCAATTCGAAGACCCTGATTAATCATATTGGCTCTATTGTACTGAAAAGACATGCCTTCTGGAGTATCCACCAAATTGATCATCAGATACTGTAGATCACTCGATTTCTCCGTGATGATTAAGACAGGTTGATTGCCAATCTGATCAATAATTTCTTGTAATGCCTCTTTATACTGCTCAGTCACATATAGAATGTGAAGGTCTTTGGGAATAGAAACGAAGTTACTGAAGCTAACAGTTATTGGCCTATCATTAATCTGACGTTTCATCGTCATTTCTTTGATGGCCACGGCAAGTTGACGATCTTCAGTAACTACTTTTATAACATACTCCTCCGGGCTGCCGGGCCAACTAATATTGTTAGCTAATAGGTAAATCCAGCCAGCCTTCTGTCTCTCAATGTCTTGTGAAGAGGAGGACAAGCAAAAGAACATCAAAAATATGGGAAGTAAACGCTTCAAAGGGCAGATGGGTGATTAAAAGGACGATTACCGCATCAAAGATATATAATAAAAATCCTCACTTGCTAATGATTTTTGCACGTCAATCAAAAAAGGTTTTATGCGCTGACATCCCAATCAAAATATGCAACGCAAAATATTAGTACACTCATACTATAGAGATTTAATCGCCACCTTCAACTACCATTTGCCCTCGCTCCTTTTGAATGACCTCTAATCAAATGAACAGTCGTTTGAGGACTACTTTACTTTATGATCTTATGCGTATTTTGGTAGGATTGTAAAAGTGACTGATTTCTACTTTTCGGCATTCACCAAGATGGTGAAAGTAACAGAACAAAACGTCGAAGACCGACGCATTGCAATTTACGTCTGACCTACAAAAGACTCCACAGTTCACGTCAAAACGAAATTATCATTTGATAATTTTTCATTAAACTAGCTAAATAATGCACCCTAACAACCTGATCTACTCTGACAAAACACTTTCAGAGGAAAGAAATATTCAGTCTTTCTCATTAAGATCATTGCGCATTATTTGCCTTTTTGCAATCATCGTCAATCTCTTTTATGTACTCTATGGAGGTTTGGTTGGAGTGAGAGAGATTTCTATCATTTGTGCATTTTATATGCTTGGTGGTGTTTCATCACTTCTAATGACCTACTTTAATCAAGTAGCAGCCAAATTTTTGGTTATTACAAGTACGGCAATAAGCCTAATGATCACATTTCACACGTTTACCATAGGTTACAACGTACTTACCATCTTTTTTCCAGTACTGTTGGCACATGTATACATTTTCAATTTTGATACCGAAAAAAAACCTTTTTTCTTTTCGTTGGCGATCACTATAGCAAGCATTGTTTTAAGTTTGACCATGCCCAGATTTCATTTTTTGAAGGTGCCATTAAATGAGAATATTGCCAACCAGACCGACAGCGTTCACACACTCGTCTGCCTTGCGGTAACCACTTTTCTACTAATTATTATTATTCAAAATCGAACTCAACTTAACCGACTGGTTCATCTGAAAAAGAAAGACCTTGAAGCAGCAATCAATGAACTCACAGAAACAAGAGACCAATTAATCCAAACAGAAAAAATGGCTTCTCTGGGTCTACTGACTGCTGGGATTAACCACGAAATCAACAACCCACTTAATTTCATGGCTGGCGGGTTAGAAAACTTGAAGATTATTGCCAAAAAAAATGATATTGAACCCGTAATACCATTCCTGCATGTTTTCGAAGAAGGTATCAAGCGAATAGAAGACATCGTGAGTGGATTAAATCACTTCAATCACCAATCCACTTCTTTTGAAGACAAATGCCAAATTAATGATATTCTTGAGAATTGCCTGAAAGTACTGTCACATGAGTTGAAAGATAGAATCTCGATCGTAAAGGACTATACATCGGACTCAGCTGTAAAGGGAAATTCTGGTCAATTACATCAAGTATTCATTAATCTGCTGTCTAATGCGGCCCAGGCAATCAAGGGCGTTGGAGAAATAAAAGTCAATACTTCTCGCGATGCGAATGAGCTGGTAGTAGTTATTGCTGATAATGGTCCTGGAATCCCTGAGAATCTTCTAATGAAGATTTTCGATCCCTTCTATACAACCAAAGAACCAGGCATCGGCACAGGACTAGGGCTCTCAGTTTCCTATAGCATTATCAAAAAACATTTGGGCGCAATAAAAGTCACGTCAACAGAAGGATCTGGAACTACTTTTACCATCAGTTTGCCAGTCTAATTGATGATTGCTCGAAGAGTTTTTAGTGAATAACCTGCCAAATGCCTTATCCATCGAAAGAACTTAATCTTTCGATAATCCATTGCTACCTTCCTATTGTTTTCACACCTAATACAGGTTTTTTAATGACGGCCGGTCCCGATTTTCGGGATCGGTTTTTTTATGCCCATAAGTAGAACTTAATACCATTAGGAGAATGATAAGGGTCATTATCAATTGATAATGTATATTGTGCTAGGCAAATCTTCTTTTGGAAGAAGAGAATAAGCGATAACCTAACCAACCTATGAGCAGACAGTCTATTGGCATGACTGGTCTGATGAATAATTTGAAGCTGAAATATAAGCTTGGAGCAATACCTCTGTTATTTCTATTCATCGGACTTATCAATTTTATAGTAATCATCAACTTCAAGAGTTCACATCTATCTGACAATGAGGCCGTAAACCTCGCTGGACGTCAAAGAATGCTCTCGCAACGAATTGCATTTTACGCACAACAGATTGCGCAAGGAAATCAAACAGTGATTGATCAATACAAGGCAATGATCACTCTTTGCGACAATTCTCTTACTGTTCTTAAAATTGGAGGAATTCCTCCAATGATGTCGACAAAAAAGATTCCTTCTGTCGTTAATAGCGCAGGAGATGAATTGGAAGCTGCGACTGCCTTGTGGGAAAACTATAAAAAGAATGCTTTAGGCATAACAAGTGACCCCTCCCGATTAGTGTACATCAATGAAAACGCAGGCAAAATGCTCAAGTTATTTGATGAACTTGTCAAAGCCATTGTCAAAGGAAACTCAAACAAGCATGCTTCCCTAGATTACGTTCTCTATTTCTTACTGGGCCTTAATGTAGTTCTTTCAGTTCTAGTCATTTTTTATGTTAATAAAGGAATTGCAAAGCCAATATTAGATCTCACGGAACGAATCAAGCGGCTTGCAAGTGGGAATCTATCACATCAGGAAGAAAGCTATTCTAAAGATGAAGTTGGGCTAGCGTTTACAGGTCTCGAGAAACTTTCTGCTAACTTTAAAAGTATCTCCTATTTTGCAAATGAAATTAAGAATGGCAATCTGGATGCAGATTACGTAATCTTAAGTGAGGAGGATGAGATCGGAAAATCTCTCATTGAAATGCAGGAGAACCTAAAAGAAATCATTGAAAATACAAGTGGTGTAGTTGCGAAAGTAGCGAAGGAGGGTCGATTAGATTCCAGACTGAGCACCGAAGGAACCACAGGAGCCTGGAAGGAATTTGGAAGTATCGTCAATCACCTTTTTGAGTCAATCCTTAACCCAGTAACAGATTTGGAGCGAGTTATGGAAGCTCTTTCGAAAGGGGACCTTACAAAGAGATGCATCTCCGACTCTAAAGGGGATATGGAACAAATGATCCACAAACTAAATCATGCGCTAGACAATCTACAATCCTTTATTATTGAAATTTCGCAAGCTGCAAGCACAATCAATCAATCGTCCGCAGATATGCTTTCCTCCGGAGAGGAAATGAACAATAGTGTAGGCGAGATATCTTCAGCTATTTCTGAAATGAGTAATGGTGCAAGAGTGCAATTAAATAAAGTCGATGATTCATCTTCTTTGATGGAAGTCATCTTATCCAGCGCACAGGAAATGTCTAAAAAATCCACTAGCATCAACGTAGCGGCGCAAAATGCTGTGTCCAAAAGCACGAAAGGAATTGATGTAATTGCCAAGGTATCGGACAGCATTAATGATATTCTTTTGGTATCAACAGATGCCGGAAAATTGATGAGTGCTTTATCTGCAAGGTCCAATGAAATCAGAAAAGTTCTTTCAGTAATAACTGAAATTGCATCACAAACCAATCTTCTTGCGCTCAATGCTGCAATAGAAGCAGCTCAAGCAGGTGACGCAGGACGCGGATTTGCAGTAGTCGCTGAGGAAATAAGAAAGTTGGCGGAAGACTCAAAAAACTCAGCTGATGAAATCTCAAAGCTCATCAAAGACATTGCCGAAGACACTGAAAATGCAGTCAAAAAAATTGACGTAATGAATGCGAAAGTGGATCTGGGAGTGAGCGCTTCAAGTGAGGCATCTAACATATTTAGTGACATAGCAAAGGCCTCTTCAGAAACTCTGAATCAATCGGAAGAGATTCTTCAATCGAGTAACGCCCAATCAGAAAAAACGCAAGAGATTGTAGGAATTTCAGAATCCATCGTAGTTGTTGCGGAAGAAACTTCGGCAGGCACTGAGGAGGTTGCTGCTTCCTCTGAACAACTTGCTGCAGGCATGAACCATTATATCAAGAAAGCTTCTCATTTGCAGGAAATCGCTCAAAGGCTCTCTGATGGTCTGAAAAACTTCAAACTAAACTAAGTTCAAACCCCCAAAAAAGGCAAATGCTTCAATTTATGATACCTCAACGCGAGCGAAATACATTTCCTTAATGGGGTTTCCGGAACAACTTCTTTGATGCTCAAAACGATTGCTCGGTTTCCTTCAAACTGAAGCTGATCACCCACCATCATCTTAAACGAACTTACTAATGAGGTAGAACAGGTGAAGAATAAGTAGTACTTATCTGGAGTTTTTTCTTTCCAGTCCATTCGAATGGTACTCCCATGCTTCGTAACATAACTAGGTTCTCCCCATTTCGTGGTTTCAACCAATTCTTGTAAGTCTTCGATCTCATTTGCCACGTCAAGGATTAAAGACCTTAGCCCTCGCAATCTTTCTGATGCGGTGGCTGGGTAACAAAGAAGAAGTTTTTCAACTTTTAAGCTTGACACAAAGTCCATCAGCTAATGGCAGGCGTTTGAGTGAAAACCCTATAATACTCTTATTCAAGAAATCCCGACCAACTCGATTTCAAAAATCAAATCCTTCCCTGCTAAATCATGATTTGCATCGATTGTGATTGCATCAGCAGTAACACCAGTGACGGAGACTTGTGTTTGATGTCCAAGATCATTTGTAGCTACTAGCTTTTGACCAACTTCAGGCTGCATATCTTCCGGAAGCTGATCCCTTGCAATTTCCTGAATAAGTTCTTCTCTACGTTCTCCGTATGCCTCATTTGAGGGAATGGTGACAGTTTTATACTCATTCACCTCCATACCATTTACCGCATCGTCGAAACCTTTGATCATCTGACCACCCCCTACGGTAAATTCCAATGGTTCTCTTCCTTTTGAAGAATCAAACACTTCTCCGGAGGTAAGCTTCCCTGTGTAATGGACTTTCACTTTATCGTTTGCTTTTGCTTTCATTATATGATTATCTTTCTGAACGGTAAAGTTAGGCAATAAAAGCAGCTAGACCGACGCACGTCTAAGTCGGTCATTTATCGCCCTCCCTAATCCTTCCTCAGGAACGGGAGCAGCCAATACTTCCTTAATGTGTGGTTGATCCATCGCTCGAAGCGCCAAAAAGATGTTCTTGGCAGCTTCTTGGAGATCACCGTCCTCCGATAGAATAAACTGATTGGCGATGGGTACGTCAAACTTCTGACTTAAAGAAATAACGCCGGTGCTTTTTGAATCTCTTGACTCAAGGTTTTGACCGATATCACCGAGAATTAGGCTTCGACCTGGGGAGTAGTGAGATTTCAGCATGCCTGGTGCTGCGGGATTAGAACTTGAGTTGAGCTCAACTTTTACTTCTCCAACTATTTTTTCAATTTCCTCTAAAGTGACCCCACCAAGCCGGTGGACCACAGGCATTTCTTCTTCGAAACCAATGATAGTAGACTCAACTCCCACAACACAAGTACCGCCATTGAGAATGTACTGAATTTTCCCGCCTAGTTGATGATTTACGTGTTCAGCTTTAGTGGGAGAAACATATCCAAACGGGTTTGCACTAGGGGCGGCCAAGGGAAACTCAAATTGCTTTAGCAAATCCAACGTAAGGGGATGATCAGGAATTCTTACAGCCACTTTGGGGTGCCCTGAGGTTAGCAAATCAGGAATTTTTTTGTTTTTACCCAAAAGCAAGGTCAACGGACCCGGCCAAAAATAATTCGCTAACATCTCCGCTTTTTGGGGAAGGTCAATCACCAAATCCTTAATTTTCTCCAAAGAATTTGAATGGGCTATGAGTGGATCGAACCTTGGGCGGTTTTTGACTTCGTAGATTTTCAAAATTGCCTCTTCACTCAACGCATTTCCCGCCAAACCATAGACGGTTTCAGTTGGGATTCCTACAACCCCATTATTTAAAATGATACTCCTTGCTCGATCTAGGTCAGTTCCGATGATAGCCATTTTCCTACTGCAAGAATAGTTAGATCATCACATCCTTTGAAATCTGTAACACAAATAATTATCTTAGATGGAAATCATCATTCGTATGGATAAGAAGACAAAAAACATCTTAAAAATGATCTCCATCATTCTGGCAATTACCATGATTCTTATGGAGGCGGGTGTTATACCCAATTGGATAACCCCTCACTTTTGGGTTATGGTCATCGCCTACTTCATGTTTGTTTTGAGTAGTCGCTAGCGATTTAGGAGTAGTTTGCCAGAAAGAGAAGTCCCCTCATAGACTACTCGGTAGTAGTAGGTTCCATCCGCCACAGCAACGCCTCCGGAATTGGTCCCATCCCAGACCACTTCATTTATACCAGCAAACTGTTTTGCCCATAGTAAGTTCCTGATAATCTCTCCATTAGAAGCATGTAAATCGATTCTAACCACACCATCTTCTGGAATAATGAACCGAATGCTTGTCCTATTAACAAATGGATTTGGATAACTGCTTACTAGCTTAAACTCCTCTTCGTCGGAGACATTAGGAACAATCTTTTCAAAATCAGTGACATTTGTAACAAATACTCCATTTCCATGCGTAGCAATGGCCAATCGACCGTCAGAGGAGCGATAGTCCATCATAGGTATGACAGCACTACCGATGAGTTCAGGAGATTCCTGAACCCAAGTTGTTTCGTGTCCTGAGGTTGAATTTGTTGAAAATAGTCCTGTACTTGTTCCCAGAAAATACTGAATACCATTGATTTTGGGTATTATCTCTGCCCAACGTACACTCTGACCCGATCCGGAACCATCTGGATTTTCTTCTAAGTTGCCACTTACGTCAGTAAATGATCTACCGCCATCACTACTTTCAAATACTGAAGGCACGTTGTAGTTAGAAAAAATAACCAGTATGTGCTCCTCATTTCTCGGATCAACTGCAATACATGAAATGTAACTTCTTGACGGGAATTGATCATTCGTCAGATCTTCAATTTCAAAATTCAGCACTTCATCTGCATTGTTTAGCTTAAAAAACTGCCCTGAAGCCGTTCCAAAATAAAGCGTATTCGAGTTTTGAGAGATGGATACTGCACTGACAGAACTAGCCACACTATCATCTTCTGTGAGTCGGGTCCACCCAATCCCCGTCGGCTCTTGGGAGCCCCCTGGGATCTGAGAAATATTTGAATTATAGTACAAATGATTTCCTCCAGCAAAGAAGGCTCTGTTTTCATTGTTAGGGTCAATGACAAATGGGTTGACAAACAAATACAGCGAACCAGCTTCAATGACCAACGCACCAGGATCTATTCGACCAAAGGAAGTGATTTCAAATTCAGTGCTAAGAGTGAGTCTCAGGGTTTGCCCTCTTTGCGAAGAAACGAACCATAAGCTATTGTTTTTGGTCGTTTCCGCGTAGCCGCCATCACCCCCAAAAATTCCCTTCCATTCTGAAAATCCTGCACTGGTGGTAAAATCAGTGCCATTGTCTTGCATTCCTCCAATTAATGTTGGGTCTCCCTCTGTTTTTGATTGGGCAATAGTGAAAAACTGGCTCGTTAAATAACCATTATTGATGCTTTCCCACTCCACCTCACTAGCTGTTCCATCTTCTGTCACCCGCAGACCTCCGTCATTTGCAGAAAGCATCTTGTCAGGGTTACTTGGATAAAACAGTAAGTCATGCTGATCAGGGTGATGCCCCGGGTAGATCGTGATACCTCCTCCTGGATCATATCCTCCCACCCACTCAGAACTATCTGAACTGAAAAAACCGTTGGTAGATCGATATAGATTAGTCCCGCCGACAAAGACCAGATCTGGATTTTCAGGGTGAACCTTAATCATCATATTATAAGATCGTTGCGTATCGAAATCCCCAAGTTCACCTCCAAAGTTGGGTGTTTCTAAAAGCTCAAACGTCTGACTTAACCCTGTATCTGTATAACTGAATATGGTTTGCTTAAAAAGAAAGACCGGACTGGAATCTATCAGGTAGTAGGCAATATTAGGATTGGAAGGGCTATTTCCTATCACGATCCGCTGGTACGGCGTAGCTCCGGTGATTGGAGTGACATTATCCCAGTTAATCCCATCTCTTGACAGGTAAATCCCGGCATTGTCTGAAACAATATCTGAAAGGCTGATAGAAGAGAGTGCCGCAAAAAAAACGCCCGAGGAAGCTTGCGTAATAGTAGCGTAACGTGAGCCGTTGGTATCATTCAGGTCTGCGGTATCAGGTAAATCAAACAATTTATCACCTAATGTTACTTGCCAGTTTTCCCCTCCATCCAATGACCTCAGTATTCCACCAAATGTAGCAGCATATAGCTCATCCGCCACGAGGTTAAATTCATTAATCTCAATGTCAAATATGTATTGAAATTGGCTATTAAAAATATTAACATCTGGCTCGTTTGTTGATTCCAGCAGGAACCAACTCTCTCCACCGTCAATCGATTTGTAAATTCCATTTCCCCTGTAAGCGTCCCCACTCCCTATCGTGGCAGAGTTCCCAATAATTTCTCCTGTACCATGATACCAAATGTTTTCACGCCCCGGACGAATATCTTGAGCTATGCAGGAGACGCTATGCCTATTTAGGGGATCCGATTTCCTTGCCCAACTTTGGCCACCATCAATACTCTTCCAAATGCCTCCGGAAACGCCCCCTGCTAATATAACGTTCTCGTCACGAATGTCAAAAGCTACCGCCCTGGTACGACCACCCACGTTAGCGGGACCAACCGATTCAAAGTTTAGCGATAAAGTCCTCTGGTTGTAGGTCTCGATTCCTATTCTTTCTGTAAATCTCAATTCTGCTTGATGAATCCCCTCAGGGATTCTACCAGTAAGTGGGTCCGCTGTTAATAATCGCTCATACTCCCTTCTCCCCATGAGATCTTCGCGCTCTGACATCTCAGTTCTTGGAGGAATCAAGTGAATATGAAACACCGGAACAGATACCTCAAAAAATCCTACAGCAACGAATAGAATTAGGAATGGAGTATATCTCAATGTTATTCTATCACAGTATTGACCTTATTCAATCGCCCCTCAGCAAGTACTGCAGTTTGAACTCCTTCGCCATCATTGGTTTGATCTCCCTTCTTGGCCTCAATAAAGTATGACACCGCTCTTACCTCCTTAAATGTGACTCTTCCTTTACTGTCCGTTGTCAAGACGGCTACTGGATTTTCACTTGCCAAATAGTCTTTTTCATTGTCATAGATCGCTACCGAAGCACCAAACACATAATTTCCCAATCCATCTATAACAGTCACTCTTAGCTTTGTTGGAAGAAGCTGACCTTCCACGGAAGTAGAAAAAATCAATACAGTTGCTAACGCTATTATTCTCATTTTATGTGGTCTTTATTCTAATTTAAAATCTTACTTATCAATGTATCAAAACTACCAGGCGTCGTGTATTTTCGATCTGAATACGTATTGGCAATCAACTTGATGCGAGCAGGCTGTTCATTAAAAGCTACAAATTCAATCTGCACATTCCCAAATTTTTGATCAATAGGTTCCACAAAGCCTGGCTTAGGCTTCAAGTAATACATTTCCTTTTTCTCCACATCGTTCCCTCTCTCCTTTAGAGTCTGTCTGTTCATGACCGCCCTATACCCCAGGTCTTTAATTTTGTCAGCCAGGAATTCCAAAAGAAATGGAAAGGTAGATTGGTCATACTCCCGATCGTATGCTATGGCAAAGCCATTGCTATTTGTACTTCTATGCAACAGAAGCGCTGGTATCCGCTCAACTCCATCCAATGCACTTTGATAGGACTGTAATACATCATGCACCAACTCCTCAGCTTCTTCAGAACCTCTCCACTTTCGATACCTGTCGAGATACGAGTCACTTCTTTTCAAAACCTGATCAATTACGACAGGCTCAGCTTCTTTCTTCCCCTTAGGAAACAGTCGTGCATATATTTGATCGAAAAAGGCCATTATCTGACTAATGTAATGGATCCATATTGCTCAACGACTCCAAGTAAGGGATTTAATGAGCTTGTAAATTTCATCACATAAGCATAGGTCCCAGGAGGTAGTAGCTGCCCCCTGTAGACCCCATCCCACCTGAAATCCTGATTTTCTGATCGAAAGACTAGTTCACCCCACCTGGTGTAGATCAGAATTTCGAAGTTGGCAACAAAATCATTAGGGAAGACAAAAAACTCATCATTCTCACCGTTACCATTTGGTGAAAAAGCATTTGGTGCTATGATAACAGGCCTACAGTCCTCAACTACCTGCACCTGATCAGTTATGCAGGTAAACCCATTATATATGGTAACCTCGTAGGTTCCAGCCATTGAAGCCTGGTAAACCTGATCTGATGAGATGATTGTTTCATCTGGAAGAAATCTCCATTCATATGTATTAAAAATTCCTGGATCTAACGATGCTGTAGGGTTTTCAAGATCTTCACGGCAAAATGACGCTTGATTAGGAAGAATAAGATCTTCTGGATTTATTGGAACCACAGCTACCTCAGCTGCATCGGTAACCATACAAGTTCCGGAGGCATTTGTTGCCGTTACTTGATAGGTTCCTGAAGTTGTTACGGTAAGTACTGAATCAGTTTCAGAAAAGACATTTCCTAAACCATCTTCCCACTGATACGTGATGGAAGGATCGAAAACATTGGTGGTAGCAATAACGAAAACTTGACCATTGTTCTCACAATCCGGTTCCAAACTTAACTCAACCTCAAATTCATCCTGCACATTCACATTGACAGACGCCATTGCATCGCAGCCTGTTACTTGATCTATGATTGAAACTAAATATGTCCCAGAACTAGTAACAGTTGTTTGGGGAGCCTGGGAACCATTACTCCAACTGTAGATATAATTTCCACTTCCTCCCACAATATCTTGTTCGACAAGACTCAAATCAAGTTCGCCCTCACATGGATCTCCGGCTACACTAATCTCGCCCAACAAAAGGTCATTAAATACCACTTCTATCTCCTCCGTTCTGGGACAGAAGAGCGCAGCCATATCTGTGGCAGTCACCGAATAAATCCCTGGTTGTGAGACTGTGATGGTATCACCAGTGACATTTGTGACTCCAGGTCCGTTCCAGGTATAAGCTACTGCACCTCCGGTCGCATCAAAAACGAAGATGTTGCCTTGACCTCCACAAATCTGTTGCGGTGTATTGAAGGTGAAATCTGGCTCTGGATCCTGAGCAACAATAATTTGTTCTATTTCCACACAATTTGGGGCACTGTTGTCAGTAACCCGTATAGAAATTGTCCCAGGGTCTAGACCTGAAAATACCGTTTGACTATTACTACCAGAAATGATACTTCCATCATCTTCAATAATTTCATAGCTAAAACTCGGTGGAACATTAAAAAGTGACAGCTCAACCTCATTTTCGCAATTTCCATCGCTTGCTACTGTCAAGTTGAAGGTTCCTGGATCCTCAATCTGTACAACTTCATTGCGAGTACAGCCAGTTACCAGATTTGTAACCATTAGATCATAGTTTCCAGGTGAAAGGCTATCGCCTGGGGAACCTGTAGGTATTGTCACCGTCCCAGGCCCATCAAAATTGAATGGCCCTTGGCTCTCCGTTCCCGACAGTTCGTACGAGTAACTTCCTGAGGAATTAAAAGTCAATTCCAGGAAACCATCCTCATTTCCACAGCCGGTTGTTGGATTACCCACAAAATTGATATCTGGCGATTCCAAAACGGTAACTGAAAGCGTATCACTATTTGTGCAACCGAAGACGTTTTGTACCTGAATGATGTATTCAAAAGTCCCTGCTTGAGAAGTATTGACTTCCAGCGTACGATTGCTGCCCTCCAAAACACCATCTATAAACCATTCGTAAGTAGAGGCGTTTTCCACCTGGGAATCGAGTATTTCAGGAGGGTCGTCTTGACAAAATATTCGGTCTGCTCCAATGTCAACACTTGGTCTAGCATCCCCTACAACCACAGTCGCCATTTCAGAGGGGCAGCCCGTGGTTAAATCCGTAATGGTCACGTTAATAATATTTGCTTCTGCTACTGTAATTTGACGGGTTGTTTCACCTGTGGACCACTGATAGGTGAAATTGGAATTGTCAAATGGCCATGCACTTAACACAATCGGCTGATCACAAATTGCTGTATCAGTTGGCACTGTTGGCGACTCCGGAAGATTTTCGATAATGATCGTAGTTGATAAGATAGTATCCGTATCGCAACGATTGCTTAGGACCATTTGCACGGTATAAGTGCCAGCAGTTTCGTAAATATGTGTCGTATCTGGTACAGCTGCTGAAAAGCCATCACCAAAGACCCAGAGGTAGTTCTCAATAGAGTTATTTGGATCTCGACCAACAGCAGTGAATGTGGAGATCTGCCCTACGCAACCAGGGACCACTGTAATACTTGGGTCTTGAGAAGGAGAGTTTTCAATTTGGGCAAAATTGGGCAGCCCCAATCTACTTGTACGACCCTGAAGATCAAATCCAGCGGGGTCGAAGTCATTGGACCCATCATCTCCTTCGGGCGAATTGATGGTACCAACACTGCCCGCATTATCTACTGCCATATAAATGGTACCGTCGGGCCCAAGTTGCAATGCGCCATAGTCACTACCTTGTTGATATCCATCAAACTTAGTCGCTTCAATATCAGTAGCCGGATTAGCAGAGTTCAAACTATCTAGGTCATATTGAATCAATTTAGAACCACCAGTTGAAGTGGTTAAGTAAAGTCGATTTCCGCTTGGAGAAAACTCAAGTCCGTACAAGTCACCTTCTCCGGTATCTATTAGCCGCGGGTTTGAGATTTCACCCAGATCAAAATCCAAGATTTCCACTTGTTCGGTCCCTGGTATAAGTACCGCAATCTGGCCAAATGTAGGAGAAATCTTCATGTAGCCTGTTGCACTCAATTCATTCATAAATTCATGAATTTCCCCGGAAGGAGAATAAATGGCGCCACTTAACCCGGTCGCGCTGGTGGCAAAGGTCCTAAACACATTATTTCCAAATTCATGCGCAACAATGAAGTCGCTGCCCGTAAAACCAGATCCCGTTATACGTTCGGTACTATTCTCCATTAACTTGACATCCTTAACAATCACTTTACCCAAAGATTCATCCTCTTTCATATCCACGATTGAGTACTTAAGTGCATATTCCCCATCTCCATAAACCTGTTCAGTTGTGAAAATGTAGAACATCGTTTGATCTCCTGAAAAGGGCATTATCAAGGAGTTTTGTGCAGAAAGAAGATCCCCGCCTATCTCATCCCCATTCTGCATGACTTCATGTTCCCGATTCCATACCGTGACACCATTGGTATAAAAGAGCAAATCGCCATTTATGTCAGATATCGTAGCACAACCTTCATCTGCCTGTTGATTATTGGCATCCAAAATCGCGAGATTCGTATTAAAGTCAATTCCTGCACGCTCTCCAAAGTACCACTGATTGTAGATCTGTTCCACCACACCATATTCCAGGACTTCTATATCATCAAAATCGGTACACCCAGTCGCATCCGTCACCTCGACCCAATATGTACCCGTAGTATCCACCTCTATTGTCTGGGTTGTTTCTCCGGTATTCCAAACAAAAGAAGAACCTTGACCTGCGTCAAGTGTAAGAACCTCATCAATACAAATAGTCGTATCATTTCCAAGATCCACCATCAAGTTGTTTTCCAAAATTGTCACTGACTGGGAGTATACTTGAGTAATTCCTGCCACTTCAGCGGTCAATCTCACCTGATAAGTATTTTCCTGAGAGAATGTAAAGCTAGGAATCCAATCATCGGAGGTTCCTTCACTAAAATTCCAGGATAGTGAGTTTGGAACCGGATCTACTATCGGAAAGAACTTAGTAACGTTAGTGGCGCAACTATCAATCCAATAAAACCCCAACGTATCAAATTCAAAATTGTATCCAGCAGTAAACTCAGGAAACTGAGATCCATCGAAATCATCTCCAAAAACAATCGGTTGATAATCGACAGAGTCAAAAACCTGATTGGGAAGATTTATTCTTCCGAGCGTGTATGGGGAGCCTGCACTGCTGGCTTGATACAGATGATAAACTCTATTATCAATCGCTCTTTTCAATCCATAGCTTCTGAAGACAGGATTTGGCAGGATTGGTTCGATTCGTCCCGTCGATGTCGAATCTACGAAATCTAATTGATACAATTGACCTACTGTCCCTGTTCCACCAAATCTAGACAGGAACAGCTTAGTCCCATTCCCAGACCATTCCACATCATAAATAGACTCATTGGAACCGTCGTCAAACCCTGTTCCGGTTATCACCGAATCCAATGATAAAACTCCTGTTAAAGCATCAAAATCCAGTAACCAGATGTTTCGATTTGCAGTTTTTGGAGCCATTGCCAAACTAGATGAATCTCGGAAGTAAGCGAAATGAGCAACTTCGAACCCAGGAGTAGATCCATTGGTAAAGTCATAAACTAAGTCTAGGTTTATTCCAGTATTGTCAATCCTGGAAACGCTAATTTCAAAGGTGTTTCTATTTTGAGTCAGCAACCAAAAAACCTCACCATCCCCCAAGGGTATCACAATCATTCCTTCTGAAGGGTCAACAAGACCAGTTGAGCTATTTCGCTGCATTACATCTCCGTAAGGAAACTGAGCGGTCCCGTTTCCGGGAGAATTTGAATCTACAATAGAATACTGAATCTCATTGACGCCAGCAGCGCCAGAGTTTGTTATTAGGTAGTATTGACCGGGAGATCCAATGACAGGGCTTGCAACCACGGGAACATTGATTGCTGCATTTCCAGACAGACCTGTCCCATTCGGCACAAATGCATTGGATACATCGTAAACATTAACCCCATCAGTATAAAACAGCAGATTTCCAGTAAATTGATCCGTAATAGTAGCTGCACCCGCACTTCCAAAGGGTGTGGCTTGATCATCCTGAAGTAGGACATCCCTCCCGTTTTGATCAAAAATCAGATTCTGGGAAGAATTGCCAAATCGCCATCTCGTCTCAGTAATATTCTGAGCAAGTGTCCCAGAGAAAACAAAAATACTGAGGACGGCATAGGCTAGAGACCGCAATACGACTACGTAAGGGTTCGGAATCATTGAAATGTCATTCTTCATGCATAAAACGTTATAAGCAGAATCAGATTTTGTTTTATGATATTCCGTTTGAAACACTTTCTCCTAAACTTATCTACTCGCATACATCACTGTTTGAGAGTAAAAATAGGTTAAAATACTAATGATCATATGTACGTTACATAACAAACCTTATTGAACAAAACTCATTCTGATTTGGATATATTGTATAATTTGCTTCAGGTTTTTGATAATCGATTTTATATGGTCAAAAAGCTCTCCGTTTTGTTAATTTTCGTTGGTTTGTTCACAACTCAAAACAATGCAAATGCACAAGACCCTCAATTTTCACAATACTACGCAGCTCCACTGTATTTGAATCCTGGCTTGGTAGGAATCAACCAAAAAGGTAGAATGGGCATCAATTATCGAACCCAGTGGCCAAATCTGGATGCAAATTTTGAGACCTTTTCCGGATATGTTGATTATCATTTCGAAGATTACTTCAGCAGCGCTGGTTTAATTTTTACTAGAGACAGTGAGGGCATTGCAGGGCTCCAGTCTACCTCCATTGGTCTGCAATATGCCTATCAACTTCAGCTAAATTATCAATGGACCTTTCGCCCAGGGGTACAGGTCGCGTACTTTATCAGGGACTTAAATTTTGACAAGCTCACCTTCGGCGACCAGTTTGACAATACAGGCTTGGTCAGACCCATAACCGCAGAAACATTTGATACAGGTTTACAAGCAACATTTTTTTGATCTATCCTTTGGCGGAGTGTTGTACAACCCTTCTCTATGGGTTGGAGGCGCCATACATCACATCACGGAACCGAACCAAAGCATTGCAGGTGGGGACGCCCCGCTTCCTAGAAGAATATCTTTTCATGGGGGATATAGATTCCCCCTTAGTCCAGGGTCGTTACGAACAGATCTTGGTGAGAGAAGTATCACACCAACATTCAACTATCGTACCCAAGGTCAATTTGACCAATTGGATCTTGGAGCTTATGTCACTCTGGAGCCAGTAATCTTTGGTGTTTGGTATCGTGGCATCCCAATAAAGAATCTGGACGGAGTTGTAAATAATGAGTCCATCATTTTCATGGTCGGACTCCAAAACAAACGAACAACTTTTGGATATAGCTTCGATTATACGATTTCTGATCTAGGAATCGGAACCGGCGGTGCTCATGAGATTAGCATTTCGTACTCATTTAGTCTAGGAGATCCTCTTAAGCCGGCGGCAGACGTTAGAAGGCTTAAGTGTCCGATACCTTTCATTTTCTAAAAGTTCCATTGATATTTTTACAAAATGTCAGTAGCTATCATACTTTACATCCTCCTGGGAATTATCACGTTTGACTTCCTCCTGGAAAGAATCTTGAGTTTTCTAAATCTCACGAGTTCTAGAAAACCAATACCAAAAGAACTCGAAGGAATCTATGATCAGGAAAAATACAAGCAATCCCAATCGTATCATGCAGAAGTCAACAAGTTCAGCAATATCTCCTCAACATTTAGCTTTGTCCTCCTTTTCCTCGCTATCGCTCTGGGATGGTTTGGTCTCTTAGATCAATGGTTGAGTAGTTTTCCTCCATCCGAATTTGTTACCTCTCTCCTTTTTTTCGGAGCGTTGTTTGTAGTGTCGGACCTTTTGGGAATCCCATTTTCTCTCTACCGAAATTTTGTAATCGAAGAGAAATATGGTTTCAATAGGATGACCATCAAAACTTTCATTCTTGACAAAGTGAAAGGCTATGCACTAACCGTGATCATTGGTGGGATTTTGCTTTCCTCTCTTTTGATTTTGATCGATAAATTAGGGTCCCAGTTCTGGTGGTACTTTTGGGCTGTTATGGCAGCATTTACCCTGTTCGCCAACCTGTTTTATACGAGCTTGATTCTTCCTCTTTTCAATAAGTTGAAGCCCCTTGATGAGGGAGCATTAAAGGATTCAATACAGCAATACAGTCAAAAGGTGAATTTCCCCCTAACCAACATCTTTATTATGGATGGCTCCAAGAGGTCAAGCAAAGGAAATGCTTTTTTTAGTGGGCTAGGGAGAAAAAAGAAGGTCGTTCTTTTTGATACCTTGATCTCAAAACATACCACTGAAGAGCTTACAGCAGTATTCGCACACGAAGTTGGCCATTTCAAAAAAAAGCACATCATCTATAGCACCATTTTTAGTTTGGCATTAATGGGTTTCATGCTATATCTACTTTCTCAAATGGTCTTAAATGAAGACATAAGCTTAGCGTTGGGGGGACAGGGAGCTGTTATCCATCTGAACCTCCTTGCTTTCGGAATTTTATATTCACCTGTGAGCAGCGTTTTAAGTGTCATTGGTAATATCATTTCCCGAAAAAATGAATTTGAAGCGGATGCCTACGCTAAGGATACCTATAACGCCGAACCATTGGTTACCGGACTGAGAAAAATGTCTTCTGATCATCTTTCAAATCTTACTCCCCACCCTGCATACGTATTTGTTCACTACTCGCATCCCCCACTTAAAGAG
>CAZQDI010000029.1:0-32307 GCA_964591785.1 uncultured Roseivirgaceae bacterium | reverse complement strand
ATCCAAGTCATATTGCTGGAAACCGAGAGCTACTTCAGCCAATATCTCAGCAAGCTCTTGACATGAACTACGAAGGTCTCATGATCGAGTCACACATTGATCCGGATAATGCCTGGAGTGATAAAAAGCAGCAGGTAACGCCTGATAGGTTGGATGAGATGCTATCACACTTTACAGTCAGAAAACCGAATGTCAAAGATGCTGAGCTGAACGAAAAACTCGAGCGACTTCGAAGACAAATTGACATGGTAGACGACGAGTTGCTTGAACTGTTGGGCAAGCGTATGAAAATCGCTGAAGACATCGGTGAAGTAAAGAAAGAAAAAGGAGTGACCATACTGCAAACGAACCGATGGGAGGAGATCATTGAAAAGGCCTCCAAAAAGGGAGAACTTCAGGGCTTGTCCGAGCGATTTATGGTCAGATACCTCAATGCAGTCCATCAGGAATCCATTGATCATCAAAACGAAATCATGAATCAGAGTGAGTTGGAAAACAATTAAGCAAATTTTGGCTTTATCATTGCAGCCAAATGAAAGACTTACTCCAAAAGCTTGAAGATAAACTATCCGCTCTTTCCCTAGGGGAAGAACCTCAAAACCTGTATGACCCCATCCGCTATATGTTGTCCCTCGGTGGCAAGCGGTTGAGGCCAATGCTGGTACTATTGGGATATGGCCTTGAGAAGAAGGATATTGATGCCATTGTGGAACCAGCACTGGCGGTAGAGCTCTTTCACAACTTCACCTTGATGCACGATGACATTATGGACGAAGCTCCCTTACGAAGAGGACAGCCTACTGTTCATGAAAAATGGAATCGCACAGTTGCAATACTGAGCGGAGACACGATGATGGTAAAAGCGTATGACTTGATGCTACAGATGCCTACTCAAAGATTGGGAGAAGCCATTCGAAAATTCAACAAATGCGCGGTTGAAGTCTGTGAAGGTCAGCAGTTTGATATGAACTATGAGGAACTTGGAACCATTACCGAGCAAGAATACATAGAAATGATCCGTTTGAAAACTGCAGTTCTTCTTGGGTTCAGTCTTGAATTTGGAGGCATCCTTGCAGATATGGAGGAAACAAAGCTTCGCCAATTAAATCAAATTGGAGAAAAAGCCGGCATTGGTTTTCAATTGATGGACGACCTTCTGGATGTTTATGCAGATAAAGCAAAATTTGGGAAGCAAGTGGGTGGAGACATTGTGTCCAACAAAAAAACCTACTTACTTATTAAAGCCTTGGAGCTTGCTGATCAAGGTCAACGAGCCGAACTTGATCAATGGCTTTCGGCTCGAGAGTTTGATCCTTCCGAAAAAGTAGCATCTGTCAAAAAGATCTACGAAGCGATTGGAATTTTTGAGCTCACGACAGAACAGATGAATGCCTATTATGATGAGGCCTTCAGACTATTAGATGCGTTTGAAGGAGATTTGGAAGGAAAAGATCAGCTAACAAGTTTTTTACAAAAATTAATGAAACGCGACCGATAGGAGTCCTTTGCTCCAAGTATGTCAAGCATCTCAACATCTCCTTTTTGTCTTGCGGTCTTAATGGGTGACTCCCCTAACTGAGAAACTATGCTTGGATTTGCTCCTTTTGCAACTAAGAGCCTGGCAATTTCTCTGTTCCCCAGCTTGACTGCTTCAATCAACGGACAAGTCATCGTTTCCGGATCCAAAAAATTAACATCCATTCCTATTGATAGGTAATAGGAGACTGCCTCAAGGTCTTCATTCATCACTGCATGCACAAAGCCTTTATTATCACCCGATCGTGTACTAATTTCGTTTGAACCATTGGACATTGATTAAAGTTAGAAAATTATGATTGCAGTAGTCTCTCCCGCCAAGAATCTGGACTTCGAGTCTGAAGTCAATTTTGAAGGCACCCAACCCAGATTAATGAAGCATACCAATGAATTGATTGAAGTAATGCGGAAAAAATCTGTTGATGATGTGAGTGATCTTATGAATATCAGTCGGCAATTGGCCGGGCTCAACGTCCATCGCTATAAAATTTTTGATGCTGACCATTCCAATGAAAACTCCAGACCTTCGGCCCTGGCTTTCAACGGTGATGTTTACCAAGGTCTGCAGGCACAAAGTTTTGACAAGGCCAAGATGAACTTTGCTCAAAAGCATCTTCGCATACTCTCAGGGCTATACGGATTGTTGAGACCGCTTGATCTAATACAACCCTATCGATTAGAGATGGGCACAAAACTCGTTTTTGATGATTATAAGACCCTATATCAATATTGGGATCGAACGATTTTAGATCTTTTAGTTAAAGATCTAAAGGATCAAGGTGATGATATTATTTTGAACCTTGCTTCTAATGAGTACTTTAAATCAGTCGATAAGAAAGATATCCCTGCAAGAGTCATAACCGTTGACTTTAAGGATTATAAAAGTGGCAAGTACAAAGTCGTGTCTTTTTACGCGAAAAAAGCACGTGGTTTAATGTCACGGTACATGATTGAGCATCAGATCACGGACCCGGCAGAGCTTCGAGGGTTCGACTATGGTGGCTACTACTTTGACGAACAAAATTCTTCGGAAGATCTACTCGCCTTTAAGCGAGATAAAAAAGGCTGATGCACAAAATTTTAGTCCCAACCGAGTTTACCTATCTCAGCGAATGCGCCCTGAATCTTGGCGTACAATTGGCAAAATTTGCCGGTGCTGAAATGGGGGTAGTGTCTGTGGTAGAGCCCAACTTCAACAGTTTTATGGAGGAACATGAATCCTACAGTCATGATCCTACTTCTTCTTTGAAGAACATTAGAATCACAGAGAAAGCTCGGGAAACTATGCATTTGCGCGCCGAAGAGATCTCCAAAATGTTACCCGGGACTACTATTGCTCCTAAGATCGTGTACGGCAATAAAGTCAGCGAGCTCATCAAAGAAGTAACATCCAGTAATTCAGATCTTGTGATTATCGGCGGTGATCTTTATGATCCAAAAGAAAAATTTGCCTCCCAATTCTTAAGGCAATCCCCTGCTCCTGTCGTAATTCTGAAGTGCATGGTCAATGGCCTCGATAAATTCAAAGACCTTGTCCTTCTTGCAGATATCGAGAAAGACTCTGATCGGTTAATTGCTCGTGTCAAAGAGCTGCAAAGACTGCTAATGGCCAAAATCCACGTCATTCGTGTCAATACGCCAAAAAATTTCCTTGAACCAAAAAAATGTGTTGCTTCGCTTGAGCAATATGTTTCCATGCATGCGCTGGAAAATGTCAAATTGGAGAGCATCGATGCAAAAACAGAATTAGAAGGCCTTATGAAATACAGCGATACCCTTCAAAACGCATTTATCTGTTTTGGTATACACCAAAGAAGCTTCCTGGAACGATTAATTTCAAATGAAGCCTTGCCGGAAGAGGTAATTGTCAATTCAGTTCACCCCGTTTGGACCTGTAGGGATTAAGAAACGCCCCGACTTTCGAGGCGCTCTAACTACATTAAACAACTACACGGGAAATTGAATGAATCGGAATTAGTTTATGATTTCGTGCAATTACATTTCTGTCTGTAACTCCAATAATCTTTGAAATCAACGTGGAGAGCTTTCCGGGCTTCTCCTCAAATTCGATTCTTGACTCTTGATTATAAACTGTTCCTAAGATTGCAGCCCTTCTCAAATCATGCATTCTCAGCTGCCTTCTTTCCTCACAATCAATTACATCATTTTCATTCCGAAATACATGGTGTGCATCTTCAGAACTCATTCTAAATTTAGATTTCATTCTCAGTGTTTTTTTGATTTTTAAATAGTTTTTCTTTCGTGTGGATTCTTAGAAAGAGCTATTCATAGAAAATCAAATTGCAATAGAGAATATACATACGACTTTGCCTGGCAGGCTCGTCGTATGCAGAAGAGGATTTTGCAACATTAGTTACTGATCTTTTGAGAACCGGTTGCTTTGGTTTCTGCTTTACAGACTGAGGAATTTTGAAGTAAAGCTTCGTTTCCTCAACTTCTTCCTTGTTTTCACTAACTGAATCGGAGGCCTGCAAAGGCGCAGCAATAAAAAAAGCAATGACCAGCGGGCACAGAAGAAGGTACTTACTTGTTGATCTTATTGCTTTCATAGTTGATGTGTGAATAAACTGTAATTGGAAAATATAGTTGCCAATTACCCATTTGAAATAGTTATCCGAATCATTACGGTTCTTAATGAGTGATAGGAATTGTAGATCAAAGTCCAGACTTCGTTAGATTTGCATTCTCGGGATGTGGCTCAGTCCGGTTAGAGTACCCGCTTAGGGTGCGGGAGGTCGCTGGTTCGAATCCAGTCATCCCGACGAAATAAGCTGATCGTTGTGATCAGCTTTTTTATTTAGGTTCCAGCGACATCACATATTCATATCCTTCCTGAAGTGTTCTTGCCAATAGCTCCATGTTTCCATGCAGGTGTTCAGGAATTAATACGTAACCTCTCATAAATGCACCATGGGATTTAAATCTTGTAGCCCCATGTTCTCCCATAAATCTTTGACCAGATTCTTTGGAAAGTCTGATTCCAATCTCTCCATCTTTGTTTAGAATGGAAAACATGTGTCCATTGGCTGAAGTATAGGGCACCGTCTTTCCTTTTCGTTCAAAGTTTGGATTCGCTTCGATGAGCGTGTCGTAAAATGCAAGTTTTTCTTCCCACATGTTTTAGCTGGTTTTGGATTCAACAAAATGCTTAAAGTTTTCCATCCACTTCCGGGCAGGTCTTTTGTACATCCCTGGAAATAATATGGCAAAGAGTCGAGGCATGATCCAATCAATTCGTGTGTACTCCACATGTACTGAATATCGGGTCTTGTTGGTTTCTAACGCTCGAAATTCTGCCTTCATGGTGTTATCCATATGCTTATGGTGATAGAAAGCTTCATAAGATTCCGGCAGGTTGTTATTGATAATGGTCTCGGTCAGCTCCATTTTGTGTTTCCCATTTTCATAATACATCTTGGAAACAGCTCCATTCTTTCCATGGTCTCCTTCCATGAGCTGTTTCCTAACAAACCCTTCTTGATACTCTCCAATACAAGACGGATCAGCAAAGTACTTTGCGACCATGTCTAATGGCTGGTCAATGTCTATGTGTCCTTCGTGCTTCATAATTAAATTTTTGCACTAGTATAAATTGACACTGATTGTTTTAGGGTACGAAATGGTCTTGTAACCTATTATTTTTTCCTCTTTGCAATGGATTGAAAGTAATCGCTCGGAGACTTACCTGTCAGCTTCTTGAATGTTCTGTAGAAGCTAACTTTATTATTAAAGCCTGACCGCAGACCAATCTCTACTAATTTCGGGCGGTCCGAACTCTCATGTTTCATGATCGACTTTGCTTCTTCCACCCGATGATGATTGAGAAGGCTTTTGAATGTGGTTCCAAAGCGTTGATTAATTACTTCAGAGACTTGCTTTTTTGGCATGGACAGAGACGCTGCAAAAGCCTCAAGGCTAAGGGTATCGTCCAGATATACTTTCTCAGTTTCAATTTTCCTCCTAATCTCCTCGGCATAATTCGAAAAACTCTGTAGGTCTTGATTGAGTTTTCTGGTGGATTGGTCATAAAGCAACTTCGAATTAGAAAGAAAATTATAAGCAATGGACTGAATCAAAAACGTCATCAAGAGCATGCTTCCTTCATTTATCAAATTAAACTCGACGATACCCGTCGGCCTAATTAAGAAGTGCAATAACTGGACACTGAGCAAAAATGAATAGAGGAACAAAACCTTTAGATAGCTATTCGCCATCCGGTCATTCCTAATGTGCTTTTTGTACTTCACTAACACTCGACAACTGTGGGCCAGGTAAACGCCTATGTAGAGAAAGAAGGAAAGGAAAAACCAGAAATTGAAGCTATCATACGTAGGAACATATTCAATGAATGAGGAGACGTAACTTATTTTCTCACCCGGAGAAAGGACGTAAAAGGGAATATTCATGAGGAGGATCATGACAAATGGAACTCCATGAAGCAAGTGCCTCACTTTCAAGCGGAAGTCTGAGTGGGTCAAGCCCAGTGCAAGAAGCAACAAGATGGGTGGCTTCAGAAAGCTAAGAGGATAACTGACTCCCAAAACATGCGGAAACTCAACCATCAGGTTAGTTTCCGCAAGTAATCGTTCTATGAGTGTAATTCCCTCAATCAGTAGAAAGAATGCAAAGAGCCTGTTTGCCAGTTTAGATCCGGAAGTGACCAGGATCGCAAATAGAAAGATCGCCTGCAGTGCTCCAAATGCAATAAGGATATGGAATATCACTGCGCTGTTCAAAATACTACTCGTTAAAATCCTCGATAAAAACTCCGAATGTGTCCTAAAGCCTGCGAGTAAATCGGCTGGCAAAACTGTTCAAACAGAAACTGGGGAGCAGGTGGTGGAGGTTCACTGTAATTTGTGAGTTCCAATTCCTCATCGGTAAGTGCTCTTTTATCTCCTTTATAGGTAGCCCATTCTGAAACCCAGTTAAATTCACCAGGCATTTTACGTTGAAACAGAATTCGATCCGTCCGAGCGTCATAAATGCGCATATCAAGTAAGCCGCGACTATCAATGTATTTGGTATAAGAGATGAATTCTGCTTCTACACTTCCATAAACGTCATAGGTCTTGTCATCCACTGTGGTTGTTCCAACCACCACACTATCGCGAGTCACCGTCTTTGAAGATTCTTTTTGGTATACCTGACCCACGACGAAATCATCAAACTGTAATACAATCACGTGATCTGGATTGTCCATTTGTATCCGTTGCACCTCTGCAGGACTATAAAATCGAACAAACTCGTCTACTCTTCGATCCAGTTCTTCCTGCAATCGGTTTTGGAAAAATTCGTGACTCAATCCAAGTGACCTCGAATGCACTGGGATCTGATCCAGAATAACATGCAGTGTGGCATAATATCGAGCTTCCTCAAGTCTCTGTGGTGTGTCTTTATAATTACGCTGAAGCGATTGCACTCGTTCAAAATGATTATATGCGAGCTTTGCGGATGTACGATCTTTTTTCTCCAGCTCTTCTATTCCAGCCGAGTATCGTTCTTCTGCTGCCAGAATTGCAGCGTCAGTGTATTCATTGCGATAGTTTTTCACATTTGGCAACACCGCTAAACATGCCGGGCATCGGGTGATCTGATCATGCAGACTATTTAATCTTTCATAGGAAGTGGTAATTCCATCCCATTTGAACCGCTCGCTTGAGCTTTTTAGATCTTTGATGTTGGAAAGGTGCACCTTGGACGCCAGTGGATAGGCATATTCCAATGTTTCACGGGCCTTATTATTGTTAGGGCTATTCCGCAAGCGGTTGACTGCTTTGGTAACTGCCGATTCGTAATTCCCTTGCTCGAACTGCTTTTTTCCACTGGAGCAGGCAAACATTATGATTGTGCTTAGAATGAGTAAATAGTTTTTCATAGTCAAGCTTTTTTTAGGAATAGAAATCCAAAATTTAGACCATTTCCACCAGAATTGTCCTCTTATCGATGAAGCCACCCGAAAAGCTCCATCAACCAAGCCACACCTAGATGAATGAAGATCCCACCCCATATATTACGGCTATTTAGCGAGATGATTCCTAAAACGTAGCCACCAAATATAGAGCTGATCGTTTCGCCCAATGGCTTACCAAAGTGCAGAAATGCATAGGTAGCTGCCATGGGCAATACGGCATAGCTGCCGAGTGTGCGCGTGAAAGCAAAAATCAAAAAGCCACGAAAAATCAGCTCAACGGAGATAAAATTACTGCCGTAGCACAATTCATAGATCGTCACCAACCACCATTCAGGGGTATCCGGATTTTGACGTAAGTACAAGTTAGCACCAGCTTTCAAGTACCTTGGGTAGTACTCATTTATCTCAGAAAGAAAGGACCCAAGTCCAATGAAAACGGCCGAGATTCCCAAAAGAAATAAGTAAGACCTGGGATCGAATCGCTTCCATTGGAGTCCATACCAAATCCTTTCCGTATCTTTTTCCAGAAATGGATAAAGAATCAATAACGGAATGACAACAAGTATCAAACTGGAAGCCCAATTGAGACACCGAAGGACAAAATGAAATTCCATCCTGGGCAGATCGGCTAACCAAATCCGGAAACCATAAAAAGAGCGGTCAAATGCCAACAATCCGATCCCAACAAACACCTTTAGCCAGAAATTACCACTGATCAGCCAGCTGCGTTCTTTGCCAAACGCATAAATTATGAAACAGACAGAGACGTACGGGAATGCATGAAAAAGGAACATCCAAAGCCACTTGATTGGCCTCCCATGGTAAGAGTCAATAATGCTGTCTTCAAAATCAAATCGATAGTTAACGAAAATACAGATGGCAAGAAAAAACAGGATCACCCCGTACATCTTCCATTCGAAATGCTTCTTTTGGTATTCAACCAAATAGGCCCAAACCTTTTTCATCAGCGTAGAATGATTTTTATCTTGCTCATTAGATTCTTCTCTATTTTCACCTAAATTCCTTTCTCAACTTCAGATCCCAAGTATAAACTAAATGTGCCTCATAACATTTGCTTATCACATTCATCCTAAGTACAAATTTATCCTGGCTGCCAACCGAGATGAGTTTTATGCCAGACCTACCAGCCCTGCTGGATGGTGGGAAGACCATCCAAACATCCTTGGAGGCAGGGATCTGGAAGCCATGGGCACCTGGATGGGCATGAATCGGAACGGACGCTTTGCTGCGGTAACCAACTTCCGTGACATCAAGAATATTAATCCGAAAGCAAAAACACGAGGAAACTTACCGACAGATTTTCTGCTCGGGTCGAGCTCGCCGGAAAATTATGTGCGGGAAATTCATCAAGAAGGAAAACAGTACAATGGGTTTAATTTGATCGTGATGGATGACGAAATTGCCTATGTCAGTAATTACAATGACGAGACGTATGACTTAAACTTTGGCTTGTATGGCCTCAGCAATGCCCTCCTTGATGACCGCTGGCCCAAAGTGGAAAAAGCAAAAGCCAAACTGGAGGTTCTCATTCAAAAGGACTTTTCATTGGAATCGCTGACTGAAATGATGAGCGATACTCACACAGCTGCAGACGCGTTGTTACCCGAAACCGGACTTGAATACGCCCGGGAAAAGGCGCTTTCGGCGATGTGTATCCAAACGCCTGACTATGGCACCTGCTGTTCTACTGCTATTCGAATAGACTACGATGGAAACGTAGAATTTATGGAGAAAAGCTACCCTGTTGGGGGCCGTAGAGATCGGACATTAACTTTTGAATTTAAAGTCAGCAAAACATGAATGAAGTGCATTTTCGGAAACTTGAACGGATGTATTTAAATGCCAATGTCAACACTCAGTTCTACGACACCACCACAGCTCAAATTACTAAGGGACAGGCCGAAATCGGACTTGATATTTCAGAAAAGTACTTTCATGCCTTGGGTGCCATTCATGGTTCTGTATATTTCAAGCTCCTCGATGATGCAGCTTTTTTTGCAGTGAATTCAATGGTCGAAGAAGTGTTTGTCCTTACAACCAACTTCAATCTTCAACTTACTCGCCCTGCCAGTTCAGGAAGAATTACTGCGATAGGCAAAGTAAAGTTCCAATCTCAAAATCTCTGGGTGGCCGAATCCAGCTTGGTCAACGACCAAGGAAAAGAAATCGCTTTCGGGGCTGGTAACTTTATGCGAAGCAAAGTGGCACTATCTGAAAAGATTGGTTATGTATGAAATTTCCGATATTTGAACAAATCCTAACTTGCTATGAATAAGTACTTAGTTCTTCTGTTCATCCCCTTTTTTTCCTGCACATCTACAGCAGATCCTGAACTCCTGCAATGGGAGGCTCAGGCAGCAAATGTGCAGATCATCCGTGATGACTATGGTGTTCCTCATGTGTATGGCAAGACGGATGCAGACGCAGTTTTTGGACTGCTATATGCCCAGTGTGAGGATGATTTTCGTCGGGTCGAGCGCAATTTTACCTGGGCTATTGGTCGCCTGGCGGAAGAGAAAGGCGAAGAAGCACTATACAGTGATCTTCGAGCTCGACTATACATGACAGAAGAAGAAGCAAAGGCCGAATATGCTACTGCGCCGGCTTGGCTAAAGAAACTCTGTGTCGCCTGGTCAGACGCCATCAACTACTACCTTCATACCCATCCAGAGGTGGTACCAACTGTGATCAAAAAATATGAACCCTGGATGACCATGTATTTTACAGAAGGTTCCATTGGGGGGGATATAGAGCGCGTGTCAACCGCAAAGATTCAAGCCTTTTATGAGAACAAAGAAGTTGCCGAGTCAATAGTTGATAGGACTGATTTCCTCCAGGAACCTCAAGGTTCAAATGGTTTTGCCATCGCAGGTGAACGGACGGCCTCCGGTGACGCCATGTTGCTGATCAACCCACACACCTCCTTTTACTTCCGGGGCGAGGTCCACATGGTAAGTGAGGAAGGCCTCAATGCATATGGAGCTGTCACCTGGGGACAATTTTTTGTTTATCAAGGGTTCAATGAAAACACGGGGTGGATGCATACCTCTACTGGTACCGACATCATTGATGAATTTCAGGAGACAATTATTGAAAAGGGAGATGGACTTTACTATCAATATGGTGAGGAAGAGCGCGATGTCGAGGTACAAGAAGTCAAGTTAAGATACAAAGAGGGCGAGGCAATTAAGGAAAGATCCTTTTCAATCTATCGAACTCATCATGGTCCGATAACACACGAAGAAGATGGAAAATGGATCGCCACTGCCCTGATGTGGGACCCTGTGAATGCACTCACACAATCCTATACGAGAACTAAAAACAGTAATCTGGACGAGTTTCATGAAATGATGAAGATCCGTACCAACTCATCTAATAACACAGTTTTTGCAGATTCGGAAGGTAACATTGCGTACTATCATGGCAATTTTATTCCAAAGCGAGACGTTCAGTTTGATTACAGCAAGCCTGTTGATGGCAGTAATCCAGCTACAGATTGGCAAGGCCTACATGAATTGGATGAAATAATTACCGTGATAAATCCAGCCAATGGCTGGATCCAAAACTGCAATTCTACTCCATTTACTTCAGCTGCGGAGAACAGTCCCAAAGCAGAGGACTATCCGTACTACATGACTTCCTTCCCGGAAAACTTTAGGGGGGTCAACGCCACAAGGTTACTTCCGAAAATCAGCGGCCTTACGCTAGATGGACTGATCGCCTTGGGATACGATTCGTATTTGGCCGCATTTGAAAAAGTAATCCCCGGACTGCTGAAAGCTTGGGATAATTCAGGAAAATCGCAAGGTGAGGACCTGCAATCGGCCATTGCCGTCTTGAGAGATTGGGACTATCGAACGGACAAAAACTCCGTGGGAACAACCTTGGGTCATTTCTATGGCATGAGTCTCTACCGCAATGCAGAAATCCCCGGCAACTTAAAAGGTACTGATCGATTTCACTACTTCGGTACTGATTTGCCTGAAACAGAACGGCTTAAGATTTTTCAACTTACATTGGACCAGCTTGTAGAAGATTTTGGTGACTGGAATGTGCCTTGGGGCGAAGTAAATCGATTTCAGCGGCTTTCTGGAGATCTTGATGCCTCTTTTGATGACAGCAAACCGAGTATCCCCGTAGGATTAACCACTGCGCGTTGGGGACATCTTGCCGCTTATGGAATGCGTGGACAGCATAATGTGAAGAAGATTTACGGAACCAGAGGTAACAGTTTTGTGGCAGCGATTGAATTTGGTGAAAAAGTCCGTGCAAAGACGATACTTGCTGGTGGACAAAGTAGCGATCCGAATTCGCCACATTTCAACGATCAGGCAGAGATGTATGCCAACGGAGAATTTAAAGAGGTCGCATTCTATCGACAGGACGTAGAATCGAGAGCCGAAGAAACTTATCAACCAGGAAAAAGAAAATAATCATGAAGAAAGTACTTACTCTTTTGAACTGCTACTTTGTATGCACACTTCTTTTCGCTCAGAGCATTGAGGGAGCCTGGCAAGCCACTTCCGATTTCGATGGACAAAAAGTAAAAAGCATCGCCATTTTCTCAAATGGTTTTCAAGTGTTAGCAGTATTTGATGCAGAATCTGGTGCCTTTATGTTTTCCAATGGAGGAATGTATCGCATCGAGGGAAATCAGATGACCGAAACGGTGGAATTCAATACGGCAGAATCGGAGGAAGTAAACAAGGAACATTCCTTTGAAATTTCCTTAACAGAAAATGAACTTTCCATCGTTGGTGACGATATGGTGTTTGAACGAATTGACTCTGGTGAACCAGGAGCCTTGGCTGGAGCATGGTTGATTTCCGGAAGAATGCGCGATGGTGAAATTCAGGAACGTGCTACTGATCGGCCTAGAAAAACCATGAAGATTCTTTCCGGCACTCGCTTTCAGTGGATTGCTTACAATACCGAAACGAAACAGTTTATGGGGACAGGTGGCGGAAGTTACACCACAGAAAATGGGAAGTACGTTGAAAATATTGAATTTTTCTCGAGAGATGACAATCGAGTGGGAGCCAGCTTAGAGTTTGATTTTGAAATCAAAGATGGCAAATGGCATCATTCCGGAAAAAGCAGTAAGGGAGCTCCAATGTATGAGGTATGGAGTCCACGAAAAGAATAATAATCACGGGCTAGCCCTCTCGATCATATTCCTGTAAAAATTTGGGAAGTAAGGCCATCATGTCTTCATGAATCACATATTCAGGTGTACTAACCAAGTAAGCTTCTGAAAAATTGCAGAAAGCGATAAAACTGGTCAGTTTCTCTCCTTGAAGACTCGTCATTTCGGAGACCCACTCCCTGGAAAATTTTGTTCTTGCCTTTTCCCTATTCCCTTGATTTTGTAGCATTTTCCGCACTTTCTTTTGCTCTTTCGCCCGCTTACTAAACGCATTGTGGACCGCAGAAAAAGGCCCACGAATTGCCAGTGAAGCATTCAAACGATCCTCTTCGGTTATGGCTACTTTTGGCACACCATAAACCTGAAATGAAGTATCCGCAGGATCAGTAGCCATAATCTGCTCTTTGAACTGCTGGTACTCCGGAAACTTAGTGACAGTAACCTCGTCCAAGAAAGTAGTCTTGGCCATCAACCGAAAAGTAGCCGGTTCTCCAAGAATCCAGGTTTCATCTACCCTGGCCTGAAGGGTTTCATAACCTATATAGGAGATTGAAAGAGTATCTCCTAACTGAGCTGGAATTCTAAAGTCACCTTCTGTATCCGTGTTTGTGATTGACCCAGCACTGATATTTCTGATATATACGTCACTGAGTGGATAATGGGTACTGTCTACGACGCTTCCATAGATGTAGTCACGCTGGGCAAATAGCACCAGAGAATTGAGAAGTAATAATATGTAAAGAAGTGATTTCACTTATTCAAATCTCAACATTCAAATTGGGACATCAGAGTTTTTAAGAGTTTTTAACCTTTGGCTTCATTTGATGAATGCCAAACCAAGTTAGATGGTTGCCTAGCAAATAAGATTAAAGCCGGAAGCAAGCTTCCGGCTCGTTTTATGGGATCAATTTCCATTTGGTTCCAGTAAAAAAGGAGCATTCCCGTCGGTAATAATCACCCTCGATCCAGGGGAATTTGCAAGTTCCTTAAAGGCCTCAATACTTTGCCATTGAATGATTTGAGGGCTGATCCCTTCTTGCAGGATCATTTGTGCATCACGTATGCCCTCTGCCTCTACCTTTCTTCGCTGAGCCTCCATCCTTTCTCGCTGCAGCACAAATTCCATTCGCTGAGCTTCTTGCTCCGCCTCGAGCTTGTCCTCGACCGCCATATACAGTCCGTTGGGAAGTTGAATATTTTTCAGCAAAACTGCTTCGATTTCAAATCCACGATCTGCCAACAAATTCTGCATCCTATCCTTGATCTCTTCTTCAATCTGAGCCCTCTTAATGGTGTGCATATCCTTTGCAAAGAACCTTGAGCACACGTCCGCTGAAGCTGATCTGAAGACGCTTTTGATGACCACGTCTTCGTAGTTTGTACCGATATTTTCAATAATACTTGCCGCATTATCTTTTCTGATGTGATACAAAATAGAAATAACCGAATTTACATTCAATCCTTCTTTGGAAGGAAGATTACTTTGAATTTCTACATTGACAGTGCGGATCGGCATCTTAATGATAGTAGTCGTTAGTGGATTAAATACGCTGGCACCCGGTTCCATGGTGTTTGCATCCAGTTTTCCGAACTTTCGTTTAACACCCACTTCTCCTTGGCGTATAACGGCACATGAACTAATGAACAAGATGGCTAATATGCCTAAGAGGCTGTTTTTAAAAAATTTCATTGTTGTTGTATTTAGAGTTTAACTAATAATGTAGTCAGGTAAGTATAGTTGCTAGCCAACCAACTCTAAATAACTCGTGTGGTAAATAAAATGAATATTAAAATCTGTAGGAAGATGGTACTTGGTGCCTAAGCCAATACTTAAAATGTGAGCTTCAAAAGTAATTTTTTCGCGAACCGCCAACCCCTTGAATAAGGTTTTACCAAATTTCTTGGAATGGTAGATACTATGGATTGCCTCTTCCGACTTCTCAGTCTTTTCGGACTTCTCGGAGGTTTCCTCCATCAATACGAAACTCCCCGCATATGCGATCATCAAAATGAAGATCAATTGGAACGTTTTTTTTAGTATTGACTTAATCAAGGTATCGTCGTTGGGTTGATTAAATTTTAAGCAAGAATCAAACCAAAATATTTTTCGGTTATTTCCTACCTCTTAAGTAACGAAAAAGTGCTCAATATGTTAGACGTGCGATTTACCCGATAGCTACATAATCTGAAATGACCTTTATTAGGTACTTCAGGTCCGAATCCTCGATGATATAGGGCGGCATGATATAGATCAAATTTCTAAAGGGCCGAATCCAGACGCCATTTTCCACAAAATACTTTTGAGCATTTGAAACGACTACCTCTTCATTCATCTCTACAACTCCAATTGCTCCAAGTACCCGTACTTCGCGCACGGAAGGCAATGCGGCCAACGATGACAGCCCTTCTTTAAGTAAGGTTTCTATGCGGGTAACTTTTCCCTGCCACTCGGAACTTAGCAGCAATTCAAGGCTTTGATTGGCTACAGCACATGCAAGTGGATTGGCCATGAATGTTGGTCCGTGCATAAAGACACCAGCCTCCCCATCACATACCGTTTCAGCAACTTCCTGTGTGGAGAGGGTAGCAGCCAATGACAGGTAACCACCTGTTAGCGCCTTTCCAACACACATGATGTCTGGAGAAATATCAGCATGTTCACTTGCAAATAGTTTCCCTGTTCTTCCGAAACCAGTGGCTATCTCATCTGCTATCAAAAGCACATCGTATTGATAGCACAAGGCTCGGATTTTTTTAAGATAGTCAGCCGAGTAGAACCACATACCGCCAGCGCCCTGAACGATTGGTTCAAGAATGAATCCAGCGCATCGATCTGCATTGAGACGAAAGAACTGATCATACTTGCTTAACTCCTTATCAAAATAGCTTTCGCCAAATCTTCTCCTTGGTTGATCTATGAAAATCTGCTTGGGCAAATAATCGCCAAAAAGGCGATGCATCCCACCTTCAGGATCACAAACCGACATTGCACCGGTCGTGTCTCCATGGTATCCATTTCGAATGGTTAAGAACTTGTTTTTTTGAGAATGCCCTTTTGCTTGCTGATACTGAACGGCCATTTTCATGGCTACTTCAACTGAAACGGACCCTGAATCGGAAATAAATACCCTATCCAAGCCTTTTGGCGTAATTTCTACAAGCGTTTTGCAAAGGTCAATGGCTGGTTGATGGGTAATTCCTCCGAACATCACATGAGACATATTCCCTAGTTGGTTGACGATTGCCTCATTTATTGCTGGAACATTATATCCATGAATGGCAGTCCACCAGCTCGACATACCGTCAATTAATTCCTGATCATTATCAAGCGTTAATCTGACTCCAGAGGCTGATTTGATCGGATAGGTAGGGAGGGGATTAGTAAGTGAAGTATATGGATGCCAAATGTGTTTTTGGTCGAACTCCAGATCAGATTGACTAAATGATGAGCTGTTGGGCATACCTTGAAATTATGGCTTCATTAATTTCCTTTTCCTTCGCTATTTCGAGGAGACATTTAGCTCCTGAACGATGTATTATTACATCAAATGTAGTGGGATTTTTTTGGCCATTAAAAACCATCCCTAGTAACGGAATATTTCTTTGTTTGATTGCCGCCAGAGATAACAATGTGTGGTTGATGCTACCTAAATAGTAATTTGACACCAGAATAACTGGCAACCCTGTCTGAGCTACCCAATCAATATTTAGATAATCATTTCTTAACGGTACCATCAAACCTCCTGCTAATTCAATGACAAGGTGGTTGCTTGTAGCAGGGATAGCAAGTTTGGCTTCGTCGATGTAGATGTTGTCAATTTCAGCTGCCGCATGCGGTGACATGGGCGTCGTCAATCGGTAAGCTTCGGGGTGTATGTTCGTTTTAGGACTCCATCGTTGGATTTTATCGCTATCTGTATTATCCAAATCCCCGGCCTGTACAGGCTTCCAATAGTCAGCCTGCAATGCCCGACAAAAAATTGCTGATGCGACGGTCTTACCAGTATCGGTATCGATCCCTGCAACGATTATTCTCTGCTTCATACTATTTCAAATAAAGAATCAATTTCATTGATCGTATTGAAGGAATGTAAACAAAATCGAATCCTCTCTTTTCCTTCCGGAACGCTCGGCCTTCTGATAGGTAACGCGTTTATCCCTTTAGCTCCTAATCTATCAGCCACTTCGATTACTGCAGCATTTCCTGAAATAATCAGTGACTGAATGTGGGTCTTCGAAGGCAGCCAATTACCACGATGATCATTTCTCCTCTTAATGAAGTATTCGACGACTCCTGACAGTTGTTCCCGCCTTTGCTCAACATATGGCAAGTAGCGATACATCCCTGCTATGCTTGAGAATTGATGCGGAGTGGGGGCTGTGGAGAAAATCAACGACCGAGAGAAATTGATTTGATACTCTCGTAACCAGGTGGGGCAAACTACAGCTGCTCCATGGATTCCAGGGGCTTTTCCATACGTCATGATACGTGCCAATACTTTATCTTCCAGATCTAAGTGTTGCACCAAACCAGAGCCATTGTCACCAAAAATACCTATCGAGTGTGCCTCGTCGACAACTAGCAATGCTTCATTTTTCAGACACAAGTCAGCAACTTCTATCAACGGACATACATCTCCATCCATCGAATACACTGACTCAACGATCACCAACTTCTGACCCTTGGCCTTTTGCAATTGAACCCTCAGATCATTGACGTCGTTATGCTTGAAGCGTAGACGTTCAGAGCGGCCAAGACGGGCACCATCAATCAGACTTGCATGGAGCAGTTCGTCCATGATCAGTGTAGTTTCTCTGGTCGCTAAGCATGAAACTAAGCCAAGATTGGCAGTGTATCCAGAGGAATAGATCAATGCCGACTCGGCTTGGTGAAAATCAGCTATGGACTTCTCTACTTCTTCAAAGTACTTGCGATTGCCGCTAAGTAATCTGGAGCCTGTAGCACCATTGGAAGTGTGTACCTTGCATTCTTCATCAATGACCTTTTTTAGGTCTGTTGACCGAGCCAAGCCCAAATAATCATTGGAATAAAAATCAATCCCCTCTTGAGGGAGGGGAAGTTGACGCATTAAATGTTGCTTTTTTCTTGCTTCTAGGGCTTGCTGGTAGCTATTCATGCTTCCACCTCAACAGCTTTATTTTCATACTTGAAGGCTTCCCTGGGCATCAGTCCAAGTAAATCAAACATTTCTTTGTCGTCGTTAAAATCTGGATTTGGAGTCGTTAGCAGCTTGTCGCCTGCAAAAATCGAATTTGCTCCCGCCATGAAGCACATTGCTTGATCCATCAAACTCATTCCTTCTCTCCCGGCAGACAACCTGACCACAGACGCGGGCATTACTAATCGCGTCGTTGCAATCATACGAATCAATTCATGAGAAGGAACTCTAGGTTGCTCTGAAAGGGGTGTTCCTTCTACTGGAACTAGCGCATTAATAGGTACTGATTCTGGATGGACTGCCAAATTTGCCAAAGTCAAGAGCATACCCATACGATCATCGGCAGACTCTCCCATCCCGATGATTCCTCCCGAACATACTGTGATTTTTGCCTTCCGCACATTTTCAATAGTCTTCAGCCTATCGTCGTATTCTCTGGTAGAAATAATATCATCATAAAAGGCCTCCGACGTGTCAATGTTGTGGTTATAAGCATAGAGTCCGGCATCCGCGAGCTTCTTAGCTTGCTCCTCGGTTACCATTCCCAATGTGCAACATACCTCCATATCCATGCTATTCACGGTCTTGACCATGTCAAGCACTTTGTCGAAATCCTTGTTGTCCCGCACCTCCCTCCATGCTGCACCAAGACACATCCTCGAAGCTCCATTGGATTTTGCTGACTCTGCCTGCGCTCGTACTTCTTCTACTTCCATCAGCTTATGCACCTTTATGTCTGTATGGTACCGAGCAGCCTGGGGGCAATAAGCGCAATCCTCGGGACATCCCCCGGTCTTAATAGAAATAAGACTGCTCACTTGAACTTCTTGGGGCTCATGGTGCTGCCTGTGGACCGAGGCGGCTTCAAATACTAATTCTAACAGAGGTTTCTCATAGATTGCTTTGATTTCTTCAAGTGTCCAGTTGCTTCGTACTTCTGCCATCAGTTCTTATTGTTTAAGGGATAGATGCAATATTATGCAATGGCAACAAAAAACCCCAGATGTTTTGCATCTAGGGTCCAGCTGTTCACAAATCATTTCGCCATGATCTGTGAATGACTAGGGAGTATGAAGGATTATTTTACTTTTTGACCAGAAAGACCGGTTTCTAACTTATCTAGGGAGCCGTCTAAAAATTCAGATACGATATCCTCAACTTCTTTCTTATAGACACTTGCCTCGCATTTGATGGTATTTGACAGACTCATTGAAGAATTCTGGACTGTAAAAAAGGAGGCATATGATGGGACAGACGTCGTTTGTTTTGTTGCCTGAGATTTGAAATCCTGCTGTCCAAAAACTTCCGGTATGGGAACTGCCTTCTTTAAAGTGTACTCGATAGCTCTCTCAGGAGTTGCAGCACCCGGAGATTTCATTTTTCCCGAAACGTAGGTAGCACGTGCATTTTCCAATCTTAAGTAGGCACCTCCCTTGATTTTCACAGTACCAAGTGCAGATTTTGGATCAAGATAAATGCTCGGGACGTTAATCGTTACATCCACTACAATCATATCATCAAGTTCCTTGGAGACCTTCGGTAATCCTTTGTGATAAATGGCAGAACCAAAATCCCCATAGGACCCTTGTATGTTGGTAAGCAAGCTTCCTTTTTCTTTTCCCTTTTTAGTCACCTTGTTTACATAATAGGAAAAACCATCAGGGACCACCATTAAGCTTCCTCTTATTTGCTCTTCATTGATTCGTGGACCGTTTAGAATTTGCTGTTCCGCAAAAAACTCCAGGTTGGGGAAGTCTGAGGATGTAAAGATTTCTAACCCCATACCTTTCAACTTTGCAACGTATTCATTGTAGAGAGAATTGGTCAGTTCCTGTAAGTCTTCAGCACCCACTCCTTCGACACCTACTGCCAGCCTTGCGGTGGCATCTCCAGTGTAGGATCCCCCACCCAATTGTCTGCCACCCTGTATGGTTTTCTCAGCCTCCGCGATCATCTGGTAGTAAATCTTGAAGTTCTTTATGAAGACCTTTTTTGGTGCTTTTGCAAAATCTTTTGATTTCATCTGAAGAAGGTTGACATTCTTCTCAGATATTTCCTGACCCGTCACCATCAAAGTGGTAAAGACAAGGAATAACATTGAATAAATTTTTTTCATGGCGTTAAAATTTTGATTTGATCATTCAAAGGTCATGCTACAATCATCCAGATGTAATCCCTTGCTAAAGGCATTTCCATATACCGTGAAACCCGTAGATCAGCTTCTATTGAGCGCATAGCCCCACGTCAGATTGAACATAAAGCCACTAAGCGGGCGACTACCGATTTCAGCACCGAAGATGGAATTGCCAAAGAATTTGTACTCACCTTCGTGCGGAGAGATATACCATTGATATCCTACTCTCCATCCTAGCACTCCGTCAGATTTTGCTGCGGGAGCTATGTCATCTCGACTTAACTCGCTTAATGGTAGGAGAAAAATATCTGCATACACCCTACTAAACCCGGCTCCAATTCGTTCTACATCGTTGTTGACAAGAATTTTTACAAACGCCTGAGAGGTCATTTGCCCACCCAGGTAGATTCCTCCGAGATTTATGTTGCCTGGATCTACGTCTTGCACTAAGTCCTCGACTCCTATGGATCTGTAGTGTAGACCGCCACGTAATCCATATTGATTTTTGAACTTGCCGGATGGGATCTTGACGTACTTGGTTTCTTCAATATTGTAGGCCTTGTTGTCCTCGTATGACCGACCGGCATAAGGGTTGTAACTCAAGAATACCGGAACCTCCTTCGACTTTTCTTTAGTCATCAACGGAAGAAATACACCACCCTCTAGTTGAAACGTGACTGATTCAGCATTTAGACTAACGACATCATACCTGGCATTTCCTTCAAAGGTGAGTCCTTTAAGAATTGACTTCCTGGCGGAAGCGCCAAGAAATACCCCCAAATCGGTACTGTTTGATTCCAAACCAAGTTCAGGGGCAATGAAATTTGTATTGGCACTCTCTGGATTATCCTCGATCACCTGATAGGTGATCTCTCCTCCGCTTGTTGTAGTCTGTCCAAATGAGCATAAAGAAAGAGTGAGGACGAAAAGGAAGTTAACTAGCGTTTTCATAAGGCTTTTTTATGACAAAAGTCCTAGAAATAGAACCTTGAAAAAATCCTCTCATCATGGTAAAATGAACTATCGTAAAACCCGTAGACACCTGGTTAATTGGACACCAGATTGACACTAACGTCTGCGAAGGTTCCGGAATAGCTTTCTGCAGCAAACAAATCACTCTCTGGTCGCTCCCATAAGAAACGACCAGAAACCAATCCACTCTCTCGATCTACCTTCGTTAGTACCACTTCGATGGAGCCTGTTTGCGTATTTCCGTAAGTAATTAAACTAGTGTCAAAATAGGTGGCACCTTCTTTTAGCAATACACGCTCATCATCCATTGGATTTCTGCCATCCGTATCGGACCGTATATCAATTATCAACTGAAATCCATTTCGGTTGAGTTCGCTGAAACCAATGAAAAGGTTCTCTCTAAAATACTTGGTATTACTATTGACAAATTGAACATTGTACTCTTCAAGACCGGCTTCATAACATTGATTAGCAACTTGAGCATTTGTGCTGCAAGATTGTTCATCTTCACTACATGAGGCAACGATCAGAAGGGCAAGCAAAAAGAGAAAGAAATAGTTATTTTTCATGTCAGTGGATCTTAGTTGATAGAATTACAGTTAAAGTCATCATCCGGCATCTCACTTACCTGCACAATGTCTTGAAAGTCGGAAAAATTGACGTGATAAATCCAAAATTCAAGGTTCTCTTGTTCGGTGCCACCAGCTATTGGAAGAATACCAAACTCGAATTCAAAAAGGTAAGGATCCGGAAGTGTGATTTTGGGAAACTTTAGTCCAAGAGGATTTGCTACATTTTGAATATTATAGGTGATGTCAGAGTCAAAAATCAAGAGGTCAAAATCGAATATTCCATTGTTCGCTGTAGAGCCTCTATTGTTAAAATGGCCAGCGAATGCGACAGTAGATCCACCAGAGGTTCTAGTCATTGTGAGAAAAGCACTATCAGGTACGGTGGCATACTTTAAGTACATACCTATCCATAGCTTTTCGGCACTTGCATCGATGTTGAGATTTTGCATTTGAATCTGAGAGGACATGGCAAAATCCCTGGTATCTCTATTTGGATTCACTGGATGGAAATTTGGTTGTGTCGCCCTAAGGATTACATCGTCTTTACTTTGGGGATCTGGAATAATAATTTTAAGAAAACCATCCTCGATGAGGGCTGAGGCAGACGGGTTATTGAATGTAATAGTCCAGTTAGGTACATCTTCACACAAAACCTTCATCTCCGAACTATCGCCGCCACAGCTTTGAATCACTGCTCCAATGGCACCAATAAGTAGCGTGTTAATTTTTCTCATAACTATCTTGGTTCAAATCGGATATTCGCAATGATTCGGGTTGTTACTGGGCTGCCTTGATTTTTGAACAAGAGATCAAACCGGCCTCCAAATAGGTATGGGTTTTCGGGAGCAGCAAAGGGATCATTATTATCCTCGGTCAATTCTATCCAGCCCTCTACAGCAGAAATACCTCCATAGTCGCCACTTGAAAGTTGATAGCGTTGGTTCAGTTCAATCGTACCCTTAGGAAGCATAAAAAATGCCTCCAGATCAAAAATGGATTCGCCGTCTGACAGTAGGATTCCGTCCGCAAGTCTAAGGTTGAGGGTGCTACTACCCTCAGTGAATCCAAGACCACTGCTAAAGTTCCTAAAGCAAACCGGTTCTCCATCAAGGGTGCCAGACCCTGCAATAGAAAAAAGAGAGATATCGCAGGCAAAACTGAAGGTTTCTTCCTCGGGTTCACAACCGAAAAGAAAAGTGACACAGAAAAATATGATGGTAAATTTTCTCATTTTTATCTTGTTTTGTTGACGATTTCCCTCAGCTTAGAATCTAAATCCTAGCATGATGTCAGTCCTTGTACCACGATCTACGTTCTTGGTTGGCCCGTAACGATTGACAATCCAAACCGGACTGACACCAAAGAACAGCTTCTTGTATCTTACTTCTACCTGTAGATTGATAAAGTGCGGATTCTCTGAATCTATATCATAGTTTTCACCTAACTCGTCGTCCTGCGCACCAGCTCTCAGGGAAGCTACATAGGATCCCTCAAAATGAAGGACGAAGGGACTGTTTGCTAGTGCATAATCAATGATCACCGCAGGCCCAGCTGAAAAGTAATATCCATTGGGTTCGATCTTGCCAGAGGTATAGATATAGTCATGCAATGCGATTCCCGGGGCAATGTTTAGGGACTTTGTACGATAGATTGCATAACCAACATTCCACCATCCAACAAGTCCGCTGGTCAGCTCGGGCCCCTTGGTATAAACCTTATCAATATTTCCGGGTATGATGCCAGAAACAAAGTCGCCAATCACACGATTTCTGAGTGAATAGGTCAGTTTGCGGTCTTCGTAATTCCCGTTATAAACGTCTACTCCAAAACTCAAATAGTTAACTCCATTAAGTCCGGACTCAGCTTGCTCAGCCCCGCCATAAGGACTAAGAGTATACCTAAGGAAAATACCAAGTCTCTTGTAGTCTTCTAATTGAGCCCGGCTAGACAGGCTGACAATAATCAGAGATAGGGTGGTAATCCATTTAATCATTATAGGAATTTTCAATCAAAGTTGAGACTCAGATCTTCGATTGTAAATCCCCTAATTTGGGTAAAATAGACTACCGTAAAACCCGTAGAATATTAGATGAGATTATTGGCGTAGGCAAACTTGATCAAACCTACCAGGTTATTCGTCTTAGTTTTTCTAAAGATATTTTTTCGATGTGTTTCAACCGTTCGTTCGCTAATAAATAGCTCTTCAGCCATTTGTTTGTTGGTGTATTCCCTTGCGATGAGTTTTAAGATTTCACGTTCTCGATCGGTCAGTAGTCGTTGTTCATCATTGGAATGAAGTCCCTTCATGAGCATCGTATTGACATCCGAACTTAGGTACACTCTACCATTCTTCACAGCCCTTACCGCATTCACTAATTCCTCATGAGAGTCCTTTTTCAGGATGTAGCCGTCTACACCTTCCTTAAGGATCTCTTTAATAAGGTGAGCTTCATCATGCATGCTTAGAACAATGATTTTCAGCGACGGATATTTTGTTCTGGCTCGCCTCACCAGGGTCAAACCATCATCATCAGGTAGGTTGTAGTCGGTAATCAAAAGATCAACATTAAGTCGTGTCAAATCATCCAACGTTTCGGCAACATTTCCTGCTGAACCTACCACTTCAAAATCCTCCTCTGTGGAGAGAATCTTTATGAGTCCTCCCAGTAGTATGGCATGGTCGTCTGTTAAATAGATCTTCATTCCTGCGAGTCGGTTTCTACCCACGAAAGATAGTAAATTCATGTGTTTCATCAATGCTAACAAAACCTCAAAAAAGACTGCTATTTGATCGAGAATCTATACCATGGAGAGGGTATTTTCCAGTGGTTCTGAGGTTGATTGCGTCGTTAATGGGGCGTTTACAATTAAAGTATTCCCACTTTTACCTAGTGCCGTTTCAAGCTCTAATACACCATGAATCAGATTTGCGCGTGTGTTTAGATTCTTCCAGCCATTGCCTTTGGATCTATGCAACAGCCGACGATCGAAACCGGACCCATCGTCCTCAATCAATAAAGTGATCTCGGCTTCATCACTGGTAATCTGAAGTACAATTTTCTTAGCATCAGAGTATTTCAAGACGTTGTTAATCCACTCTTGAGAAATTCGATAAAAAGAAATCTCTTGCAACTCTGACAGGCGATCCTCCAATCCGAAGAAATGGGTTTCTACAAAAACTTCACCTGTCGCATTAATCCGCTCTGAAAATTCCTCCAACGCACTTTTTAGGCCGTTCTGAAGCAATGTCTGCGGCATTAGATCAAAACAAATGCCCTTGAGTTCATCGTACATTTCGTTGATCACTTTTTCAGATTCCTCGAAAACCTTCATTCGGTCGTTTGGTTTTGAGTTCGTTTTAAGGCTTCCAATATTCATATTCAGAATGGAAATCATCTGACCAAATCCATCATGAAGATCTCGTGCATACCTTGCACGTTCTTTTTCCTGAGATGAAATGGTCGCGTTGATTTCAGCCTCTTTAGAGTTGATTCTTTCCTGCTGCAGCGCGATCTGTTGTTTTTTCTTCACTCGGTTTCTCCAAAGAAGTGCTATAATCAAAAGCAGTATTAACGCAACAATGGACGATAGCAATAGAATCCTGTTTTGCAGAAGTTCCGCTTCTTGCTCTGAAATCTCCGCTTTTTGCAAGGCAATTTGCTGTTCCTTTTTCTCAGTATCATATTGAGCCTTTAACTCTGAGGCATATTTTTCTTTTTCCAAGCTCTGAACAGAATCCGCAAAAATCTTGTATTTCACGTAGTTCTGATAAGCGCTATCGTAAAGACCCTGATTCCTGAATATCACGGATTTGTCTCGATAGAGAAATGAAAGTACCCGCAAGTCCTTGGTCTCGACCAGGAATGGTACCGCCAGATTATAGTTATGTAGAGCTGGCTGATATCTACCACGCTGAAGTTCCATTCCTCCAATATTGTAGTAAGTTTCTCCAAGTCCCTTTGTGTAGCCGATTTCACTTACACATTCCAAGGCATTCTCATAATTTTTAATCGCAGAGTCATACTTTTCCTGCACTTTGTAGATGTTAGCAAGATTTTGATATACTGTGTTGAGAGCACCCAGATTGTTATACTTTTTAAAAATGGGAATCGCTGCCCTACCATAGTAGATACTACTATCGAACCTTTCAAGGTAATTGTAAACTGTATTTAGGTTACTATAACTATCTGCCCGCCTAAGCTCATTATCCATCTCTTCTACATAACTCAACTCCTCTTTGAAGTATTGTAGGGCCAACTGATGATCTCCCATCAGAGAATGGACCTTGGCGATTTCCCCGATAGTTTTTGCAATATCCAGCGTATCATCTACTACGCGGAAGTAGGTAAGCGCCCGTGTATTGTAGTGCAATGAACTATCAAACTCACTTTGAATGAAAAATATGATCCCGCAGTTCAAAAGGCTCTTGGCCATCGAAATGGTGTCATTTAGTCGTGAGGAAACAAGTAGTGATTCTTTGTACGTGATGAGGGCACTGTCGTATTGTGAGGCTAAATGATAATATACCCCTTTCATTTGGAGTCCTTTGACTGCCGCCATCCCAAGGCCTGTTTTTTCATAAATATGGAGCAATGAGTCAGAGTAGATAAAATTACTGTCGGGGTGGGTATAGTAGTACTTTATGGCCTTTGACGTGTAGTTGTTATACTTAATGGTGTCTTCCTTTGTTTGGCCAATTGAAGATAGGCTGGTTACGAGTAGACTGATAATTAGCAGACGCATAGTGATTGGGTTGATTGTTCTTTTAAGATAGCAAATTTTTGAGGCAAGAACTTCTCTGAGGATGTTGTTGCAATCATGAATAAGCTAACTGATGTTTATCAACATTGACAGGAGCATTCATTACTAAAGTAGTTCCCTTTTTTCCTTTCTCCGTTTCGAACTCCAACTTCCCAGCTATTAAGCTAGTTCTAATATTGAGATTTTTCCAGCCATTTCCCTTAGACGAAAGCAGCAGATCAGGATCAAAACCAGATCCATTATCCTCGATAAGCAGGGTTATTTCAGTTTGATCTTTGGTAATCTGGAGAACAATCTTGTTAGCATCTGAATACTTCAGAATGTTATTTATCCATTCTTGGGCAATGCGATATATTGAAATTTCTTGCAACTCAGAAAGACGATCTTCAAGTCCAAAGAAATTCGTCTCTATGAATAATTTGTCTGTCTTATTGATGCGATCGGCAAATTCCTGTAAGCCACTTTCAAGTCCACTCTTTACTAAGGTTTGGGGCATCAGGTCAAAGCAGATTCCTTTGAGTTCATCGTACATCTCATGAATCACCTTTTCAGATTCGGCAAAGATCTCATGCCTGTTGTTGGGCTTGGGATCGCTTTTAAGACTGGAAATATTCATGTTTAGAATAGAAATCATCTGACCAAATCCATCATGAAGGTCTCTTGCGTACCTGGCACGTTCTTTTTCCTGTGATGAAATTGAGGCATTGATCTCTACTTCTTTGAGGTACATCTTTTCTTCTTGGGCTTTTAGTTGTTGCTTTTTTTGGAGCCTGGCTCTCCAAAGCACCCCTATGATCACGATCAGAAGCAGGGCAAAAAGTGAAAAAAACAATGCAATCCTATTTCGTTCAAGAATCGCCTCTTGCTGGTCCAAGAGCGTTTGCTGAAGCAGGATATGTTGTTCTTTTTTCTCTGTTTCGTACTGGGTTTCTAAAAGTCGTATCTGTCTTTGTTTATCCAAATCATACAGCGAATCCCGAACAGAATGGTACTTAAGCAAGTAATCGAGAGAGGCTTTGAATTCATTGAACTCTTGATACATTAGATGCTTTTGGAACAAGACATCCAATATCTTCTCGGCATCATTGATCTCATATGCAAGGTCTTCGGCGTCATCAAGTAGGTTTTTTGCCTTAGTGTATTTTCCTCTTCGGTATGCAATAGTTCCCAGATTCGTTTTTACTGTCGCTATTCCATACCTAAAGTTTTCTTCCAAATTAACTGCAAGGTTCAGCAAAAACAGTTCTTCGGCCTCTGCAAGTTCTCCCAGCTTCATTAAGGAATTACCCATGTTGTTATAGGTGCGCACCAGTTCTCTGTCCGTGGTGAGTTCTCCCTCTAAGGCCAAGATCTTTCGATAATAGTCATCCACCGCGATACGAGAATCTCCTCGATCATCGTAGTTGATAGCTGTAATACCCCAAATCATGGCCTGCGTATCAGCATGTTTTCCTGAGAATGAAGCGTGAAGTTCATCGGCTTGCTTCAACACCCTTATGCCTTCGTCGTATTCTCCAATGTCATGAAAAACAATTCCTCTCCTGCCGAGTGCCCAGATCATCATCGAAGTATCTGCCGCAACTTGGAAACAATCAAAGGACTCTTGAGCCTGCTGGAGAGCCACTTCATAAGAACCTGCAACTAAGCTATTCATACACAGTGAGTACAGTGTGTACCCCCACCAGTAATGCGCTTTCAGTTTCTTGAAAATAGCAATTGCAGAATCCCCATGGGAGAAGGAACTAGTAAACTGGTCCTCCTCCCATAGCGCCTTCATGAGGTAATAGTGCGCCTCCGCCTTAAATTTTTCCTCTAAATCACTTTCTTTTAAAGCCTCCCGTAAAAGGGGAAGTGCTTTCTTGTAGTTTCTTTCGGAAGCTAGTTTCTTTCCCTCTGTAAATTTGATGGTATCTGCAGGGTCGGAAGCATAGACCACGCTGGATGATACCAAAAACAACAATAAAATAAGACGCATGGTTAAAAATATAAAAGCGAATGATTTTCATCTTTCGCTTTCTGATATTTTCAACTCGAATAATCGCCGTTAGAAATCAAGAATCGTCCTCTCAATAATGTCACAGCATTCATGAAGCTGTTCCTCGGTCATTACTAGCGGTGGGGCAAATCGAATGATATTTCCATGAGTCGGCTTCGCGAGCAACCCGTTCTCTTTCAGCTTGACGCATATATCCCAAGCTGTTGAGCTTTCCTCTGAGTCGTTTATGACGATTGCATTGAGTAGGCCTTTCCCCCTCACCAACTTTACCAGATCAGTCTTATTTATCATGAGATTCATTCGCTCTCTAAACAATTCACCCAGATGTCTTGCATTTTGAGTAAGAGATTCCTCCTTGATGACCTCGAGCGCAGCCATTCCTACAGCTGCTGCCACAGGATTGCCGCCAAAGGTGGATCCATGTTGCCCAGGTTGGATGACTTCCATGATCGAATTGTTAGCTAATACTGCCGAAACAGGATAAGCTCCCCCAGAAAGCGCCTTACCAAGAATCAAAATATCAGGAGCTGTATACGTCTCCTGCTTTTCACAATGTCCCTTACAAGAGCAATCTCCACATACTCTGAGAAGGGCTCCAGTGCGTCCGATGCCAGTCTGAACCTCATCTGCGAGAAAAAGAATATTGTTTTTTTCGCAAAGAGTCTTTGCCATCCTGAGGAAATCTTCATCAGGTACCATGACACCTGCTTCGCCTTGAATCGGCTCCACAAGAAAACCAGCAATATTATCTCCCATCATTGCCTGTTCAAGTTCTTCCAAATCATTGTAAGGGATTCGAATGAATCCTGGTGTATAAGGACCAAAATTTTTGTTAGCAACCGGGTCATTTGAGAAAGAAATAATCGTGGTCGTTCTGCCATGAAAATTGTTATCACAAACGATGATTTTTGCCTCATTTTCCTGAATACCTTTTTTCTCGTAAGCCCATTTTCTGCACAGCTTGATGGCGGTCTCTACCGCCTCCGCTCCAGTGTTCATTGGAAGCACTTTGTCAAAGCCAAAGTACGTCGTAATGTACTTTTCAAACTTTCCAAGTACATCGTTATAAAAGGCTCGTGAGGTCAAGGTTAGCGTCTCCGCTTGATCTTTCATTGCGCGTACGATCCTGGGGTGGCAATGTCCTTGGTTAACTGCTGAATAGGAGGATAAGAAATCAAAGTAACGCTGACCCTCCACATCCCAAACATATACTCCCTCTCCTCTTGATAGCACAACCGGAAGCGGATGATAATTGTGAGCGCCATGATCGTTTTCGAGTTTGATGAGATCCTGGCTGGAGAGGGTGGAATTTTCTGTCATAACTTTGCTGTTTATTTAGTTACAAGATTAATCATTTACCATACTTAAACCCAATTGAAAAGAGCGACAGATCCTGAAGATTATTACATAAATGAAGAAGGACTCATGGTCTTTACGGCGAAGTTCCATCTAAAGAGAGGGTTTTGCTGTGGAAATCAGTGTCTTCACTGCCCATATGACCATGAAAATGTAAAAGAATAGTTTGCTTATTGTCAACAAATCACGATATTTGCACTCCATTTTTGAAAACGGACGAGAAGATGTCAAAAGTTTGTGATATAACAGGAAAAAAACCTCAAGTTGGGAACAACGTTTCTCACTCTAATATAAAAACGAAAAGAAGGTTCAATCCTAACCTTCAAAAGAAGAGATTCTACATTCCTGAGGAAGATAAGTGGATTACACTAAAAGTGTCAACATCTGCTATTCGTACGATCAATAAGAACGGCATATCTGCGGTTCTTAAAAAGGCCCGAGCTAACGGCATGATTATCGAATAAGGAACATACATTGAAGGCTTTGTAATCCCATCCATCAAGGATGGGATTTTTTTTGTCTTTTGAAAAGACCTCATCCATGTAGTTCCCGCTCACAGGGAAACTTCTGCGTCGTATATTTAGGGAAGAAAAATTGAGTTTAATCATGAAAGTTCTTTTACTGACAATTTCTGTACTTGCTTTCACTATTTCTTTTGGACAGAATATGCCAGATGACTTCCTGTCATCTGATTTTCATAAGGAACGGCGAGCACTGGTAAGGGAAAAAATGCCTGTCAATTCAGTTGCTGTTTTTTTTGCAAATCCAGTCAGAAACCGATCAAATGATGTTGATTACATCTACCATCAGGACCCAAACTTCTACTACCTTTCAGGGTATAAAGAACCTCATGCGGTATTACTCATTTTCAAGGAATCGCAGCAAGGGCCTAATGGTACTTATGATGAAATCATCTTTATCCAGCCGCGAAATGCAATGGCTGAAATGTGGACTGGCCGTCGTTTAGGAATTGAGGGGGTAAAGGACAAGTTAGCCTTCAGTCAGGCATTTAACAACACGGAATTTGCGAGCTACAATCTCGACTTCTCCAAGTTTGACAAAGTCCTCTTCTACGATTTTTTTAACGATGTGCGAGATACACCGATCGAAGGAGACATGTTTGACTTAATTGCACAATTCAAGGAGAAATCAGGATACCCTACTCAAGGTGCTATAAATATTGAAGCTTCCGCGCAAAATCTTGACATGGAATCCCTTGATCAAATTATGAAAGACCTCAGAGGAGTGAAAACCAAGGATGAAATTGACCTGCTTAGAAAGGCGGTTGATATCTCCTGTATTGGTCAAGCAGAAGTTATGAAAGCAATCAAACCTGGAATGAGTGAGCGCGAGGTGCAAGGAATTCACGAGTTTATTTTTAAGAAGTACCAGGCAGAATATGAAGGTTATCCGTCGATTGTCGGGGAGGGAAACAATGGGTGCATCCTTCATTACATAGACAATTACAAGCCTAAGATTACCGGTGACAAAATGATCTTAATGGATCTTGGGGCAGAATACCATGGGTATACAGCCGATGTCACACGAACCATACCTGTCGATGGCAAATTCTCACCGGAGGAAAAAATCATTTATGATCTGGTATACAAAGCTCAAAATGAAGCCATTAAGGCGGCAAAGCCAGGAGTTCATATTGGTCGGGATTTAAACAATGGGATTGCAAAAAGAATTATTAATGAAGGCTTGGCAGAGCTTGGAATTATAGAAAGTCCACAGACACGTCATCTATACTACCCACATGGCCTCGGACACCATATTGGATTAGATGTTCATGACAAGGGTAATTATGATTATCTAGTTGCTGGCATGACCATCACCATTGAGCCAGGAATTTACATCCCAGAAGGTGCAGACTGTGATGAAAAATGGTGGGGAATTGCCGTGCGAATCGAGGATTGTATTCTAATAACAGAAGATGGAAATGAACTTCTCTCCGACCTTGCACCCCGCTCAAGCAGCGAAATTGAAGAACTCATGAAGCAGCCAAGTGCATTGGATGCATTTATTCTACCAGATTTGAGTGAAGAATAGTTTTGAAACTTCGCTAGTTTATCTACATTTGCACTCCTTTTTGGAAATGAACAAATACGATGGCAAAGAAAGGCAATAGAGTTCAAGTGATTTTAGAGTGTACGGAACACAAAAACAGTGGTCTTCCGGGAACTAGCAGATACATCACAACGAAGAATAGAAAGAACACTCCTGACAGGATTGAACTGAAGAAGTACAATCCAATCATGAGAAAATATACCCTTCACAAAGAAATAAAGTAAACCATGGCAAAGAAAGTAGTAGCAACCCTGAAACAACCTGGTGGAGCAAAATATGCTAAGGTGATCAAAGCGATTAAAAACGAAAATGGCTCATACACGTACCGTGAAGAAATGGTACTGGAGGGAGACGTTAAAGAAGCATTAGCTCGATAAGAGATTAAATCCTAAAAGAAAGTAAGCCACTCTTCGCTCAGAAGAGTGGCTTTTTTTATGCTCAAAAAAATAATTGCTAGTAAATCCAAGGAACTGATTCTTAGATCAATTCAATCATTTGGATTATAGTACCAATAATTATTGAAATAATCATATCGATATTATCAAATGATAATTTTGTTTAACAATCATTGAACAAAATTATATTCTAATTAAGTGTTCCTTTTCGTGAGAATTAGCTTTATATTAGG
>CAZQDI010000028.1:0-32317 GCA_964591785.1 uncultured Roseivirgaceae bacterium | reverse complement strand
AAGTATCTCTTTGAGATTCATCGGGAATCAATTAGATCAAGTCATCATAAATAGAATATCATAGCTCCCAAAACACTGAAGATAATCATCACAGAGACACTGTACATAAAATTCAAAACGATAAACTTAAGAATCGTGGTAATCCACCTCTGAGCGTATACATTTCTTAGAGCCATCAAGAGATATAGTTCAAAAATAAATATCGTTATTAAGAGGGACCATTGACTTAAAAAAACGCTCGAAGGGAAAATAAAGTCGATCAATATGACCATAATAGTCAACAGCAGAAAGATGAACGCATGGAGGTGAACAGAAAATATGAAGTGCATCAAATAGAACCTGCCAGGCTTTCGAAACAATAAATACAAGTACACCGCAAACAGTGGCAGCAAAAGAAAAAATAGTCGAGGAAACCAGATGCTGAAAAATGAATCCAAGAATTGAGCCTCTTCATTGGCCTCATTGGCAACCGTACTATCCACGTTTCCAAGAAAAAGGAAAAATACGATGCTAATGAATATGAACATTCTCAATGGCGGAATGTAGCGTACCCTCCTTCCTTCCATGTATTCGTTGGTCAGAAAGCCAGGTCTAACTAGCAAGGGGCGTACGCTTCTTAAGATCAGCGAGTCAAAAGTGAAGTAATCACCCAGAAAGTCAAGAATGAATTGCTTGAAAGTGACCACTTTTTCTTTGTGTTCCTGACCACAAGCTGGACAAAACTTATACCCTTTGACAAGGTTAGTATTACAGTTTTTGCACTTTATTTCCAATAAATCTGTCCTTTATCGTAATATTGATGTAACTCGAAATTAGTTCGTTGCTTTGATCTCTAAAATTACAGCCACATTCTTCGCCTTATTCATGGCATGCCTGCTTGCCAGCGGACAAAAGATCGTGGTTGACACGACCTCCACAAATAAATATCTCATTAAGAAAACAACTAATGTAGAGGAAAGCAAATTGGCGGACAGCGATAAAGAAAGCCAAGACCTGTCTTTTGGAGAACGAGCCCTATCCATTGGAAGCGGGATCCTAAACCGATTGAAAGCCAGGTTAAATCTGGAAGAAGCAGCAGAGAGTATCAAGCAAAAAGGTGGTAGAATCGTCAAGAATGATTCTGCAAACAAAGAGGAAGATCCAAATGGCAGCTAAGGGGTCAAAAGAGGAAGAGTTACAATAAAAATCGTCCCCTTTCCTACATTTGAAATCACATCAACCTGCCCTTCATGCTCATCAATTATCGTGTAAGTAATAAATAATCCGAGACCGGTCCCCTCACCTGGCGCTTTTGTTGTGAAGAAGGGGTCTCTTATCTTATTGAGGTTTTCTTCAGGAATACCCTCTCCATCGTCTTCAATCATAATTTCAAGATTATTTCCATTTACAATAGTCTTGATTTTTATGGTTCCTGTTCCCTCGATTGCCTGAGATGCATTTGCCAAAATATTCAGCATTGATTGATGCAACCTTCCTTCATTTCCTTTTACAGTACTTTGCTCACTAAACTCTGTGAGGATCCGAACCCTGTTCTTAATCTTGTTATGTAGGATCAGCAAGCAGTTCTCAATTATGTGCCTCATATTGCATTGCTCATCCATTCTTGGATTTCCTCTACTAAAATGACTGAGGCTTTTGACAATATTTGCTGCACGATTTACCCCCTCATGAATTATAGTGAATAGAGGCTCCAGCTCTTCTCTCTGTTTGGGATCATCAGAGGAGATCCTCATATCCATCGCCTCTACACCATTTTTTATAAAATTTAGGGGATTATTAATCTCATGGGCCACACCAGCTGCCATCACCCCAAGAGAAGCCATTTTTTCAGAGGTAATAAGTAATTTTTGAGTTCTTTGAAGTTCCTCGTTGTACGCCAGAAGTTCTTTGTGGGACTTATTATTCTTTCGAAGTAAGATGATCAATACGATGGACGCAGGCACACTGATCAAAAGGATCGTCAGATATAAGATTTTTACATTCTGACCTGATCCGTTAGTTGGTGAGTCTATTTGTTCCTTCTTTTCATCTAAATCAGGGATAGCCCCAGAGGATGTTACAGACGAATATCCATTGGAATGTATCCCCATCGATAATAGTAGTACTAGTACAACGACTGATTTTCTCATCCAAAAAGGTCCTGATTGCTGAGAAAAGTAACTACATATTTTCAGGAATAAAAGAATTTACTATTCTATTCGTTCGTAGGCTCCAATATCAGGACTCGCATCTCTAAGCCTTCCAAGTAAATCAATCTCAATGCCCAAAGGAATCCCTAGGTCCTTGGCAAAAGCCAAGGTGTCCAAAGTATAATCAAAGGAGAACGGATCCTTGAATCCAGGGAAGTTAAACTCTTGGGAAGAAAAGTTCCCAGGGAATTCTTGGGGTGATCTTAAGATGTTAGATGATAAATTCACCGTAAGTTCTGATCCTCCACCATTATTGATAAGTAGCTCTTCTTCACCACTTCCCCATATGATTGAATTTGCAATTTGAATGGATAACTCGTCGACGATTAATTCATCCTGACCTACCACGATGTTGTCAGAAAACTGAACCGAAGGCTCGTCTAAAATGAAGAAACTTGACTCATTGGAAAAGGTGCAATGCTGATATGTGTAATTACCACCTGCAAAGTTTCCCACAAGGTAAGTACCACAGTTGTACACAAGGGTATTTACTGCTTTTACGTCAGAAGTAAATGCTAGGATTCCAGCAACACTCATATTGAAGATCGATGTGTTCGAAATACACACATCGGCTTCTTCATCGTCATCTGGAGTGCCAATTCGAAGGCCAATTTGTCCGTTAAAAATATCAGCATAGCTTATTTCATTTTCGCTACTTCCTTCCAAGAAATAAATGCCATTCCATTGTCCAGGCACATTATCATAGATGCCATCAAACCGAGCGTTTCTGAACTCGATATGTTCAGCAGAATCTCCCAACGCTTTTATGGTGCCTTGAATAAATAGCGCAGCATCATTTTCAAAGTATATTCGAGTTCCTTTTTCGATAGAAAGCTGGCATCCGGGAGATACCACAAGAGTGTCCGAAATAATATAGGGTCTGTCCTTAGTCCAAGTCTCATTACAGATAAATTCATTATTACGACGGTTCCCATCCTGACCGTAGGCAATCAGCTTAACGTGAGCGCTGTTCGTATTCCAATCAAAAACGATTGAATCTTTTACGATGTATGGCTGGTCTACGTCCTGTGGTGTTACATTGACCTCTATTAAGATCAGAATGCTATCCCCTCCAAGTATCGTCTGGTTGGGCAAATTATTTGTAAGTTGACCATTTAAGATTACGGAATAGTCTGAATTGGACCCTTTGCCCAGTGAAATGTTTGTCAGTTGAATTGCTTCATTATTTGGGTTTAGAACTTTTAGTCTTCTTGTACTACTTCTGGTATTCGATATTAATGTATCAAATGAGACTGTATCGGAGCTAAAAATTAGACCGAGGTTCGGGTCAGTGGACACATTTTCTTCATCCAACGAGCAACTGATCCAAATTAGTGAAGCTACTAAGAAAATTAGGTGGTTTCTCATTCGGAAGGTAAACGATCTAAACTTCTGATTCTTTCATTCGTTCCGCATTCTCTGCGATTCGCAGCTGCTCTACGAATTCAGTAATATCTCCATTCATGACGTTAGGAAGGTTAAACACTGAAAGACCAATTCTATGATCAGTCACTCTACCCTGGGGATAATTGTAGGTACGTATCTTGTCTGATCGATCACCTGAGCCGACCATACTCTTTCGCTGGCTACTGATTTCTGCGTTATGCTTTTGAAGCTCAATCTCATACAATCTTGACCGAAGCACTTTTAGGGCCTTGTCATAGTTGGCGTGTTGAGAGCGACCATCTTGACATTCAACAACCAAGCCGGAGGGGGCATGAGTGAGACGTACTGCAGATTCCGTTTTATTGATATGCTGACCTCCGGCTCCAGATGCTCTAAATGTATCCTTCCTTATGTCGCCCATATTTAGTTCAACATCTACCTCTTCCGCCTCTGGCAACACGGCAACGGTAGCTGCAGAGGTATGAACTCTTCCTTGCGACTCGGTCGCCGGGACCCTTTGAACTCGATGTACTCCAGATTCAAACTTAAGTTTTCCATAAACGTCTTCACCTTCTATAGAGGCAACGATTTCTTTGTAGCCTCCAGCCGTGCCTTCGTTAAAATTTAGAATACCAAAAGTCCATTTCTGATTTTCTGCAAATGACTTATATAGTCTGAATAGATCTCCTGCAAAAATCGAAGCCTCATCTCCTCCGGTACCTGCACGAATTTCTAAGATTACATTCTTTCCGTCATTGGGGTCTTTGGGAATAAGCAAGATTTTTAGTTCCTCTTCAAGGGAAGAAATAAGAGGGTCCAACTCATCTATTTCTAACTTAGCCATTTCTCGAAACTCCGGATCTTTTTCTGTGCCCAGAATTTCTTTCGCATTAGAAAGATTGCTTTTTGCTTCGGCATATTCATTATACTTCACAACGATTTTTTCAAGATCCTTATACTCCTTGTTTAATTCTCCGTACTTCTTCATGTCGGAAACAATGTCCGGCTGTACAATGAGCTGACCTACCTCTTCAAACCGATGTTTGATCTCTTCAAGCTTCTCAATCATTCTGCGAAATTTGGAGCAAAATTAAGGAATTGCATCCTTTGAAATAAAGTAGTAGCAAACGCGGGTTATTAGTGAATAAATAACTCCTGATGTCTAAAGCAATCGACGGTGTGATCGTTTACCATGCCAATCGCTTGCATGTGTGCATAAATGGTAGTTGAACCAACAAACTTGAACCCCCTTGCTTTTAGATCTTTTGAGAGAATATCCGATTCTTTCGTTGTGACCGGAACCTCCTTCATCGTTTTCCACTGATTCTGTATCGGCTTTCCATCTACGAATCTCCAGATATAGTCATCAAATGAACCAAATGCATTCTGAACCTCAATGAATCGCTTGGCATTATTTGTGGTTGCTTCGATCTTCAAGCGATTTCTGATGATTGAAGCATCGTTCAGCAACTTTTCAACCATAATTTGGTCGTAGGAAGCTACCTTCTGCACATCAAATTGAGCAAATGCATTTCGATATCCTTCTCTTTTTCTTAAAATCGTTGCCCAACTCAAGCCTGCCTGTGCACTTTCCAATATCAGAAACTCAAAGTGCTTCTGATCGTCATGAACTGGGACTCCCCATTCTTCATCATGGTATTTTATGTAGTCATCAAAACTATTTTCACACCATTGGCATCTTGTTTTCATATTTTTGGCAATTGAACGTTAAGGGCATTAGATATAATCTGCAATACACTTCAATTTATGAAAGTTGTAATTAACATCGTCGTACTGCTTCACTCATTTCTGCTCAGTGCACAGTTGGCAACGATCGACTTCAGAGATGTCAAATTGTCTAATCAACTACCAAGCTCGATCAATAGTGAGCGAAGCGTTGTAATTGTCCGGGTACCTGACAAAGAAGATGGGCTTAGAAAAGTAGGTGACTGGCAAGGCCTTTCTTTAAAGGCCCACCAAGCTTTTGTGACCATGGGCATTGATGTGGTTGCCTATATCAACAATTATGACTTAATGGCAAGCCCAAACTCAGCGAAGTCCTTTGCTGAGTTGTTTGTGCAAAGAGGCATTAAGAATATCTTATTTCTTTCCGAGCTGTCCGGCAGTTATCAAATAATAGTAGCCCCATTTAATGGAAAGGAAACACTGGTAGATTATGGCATTGAAGTATTCGGTGTAAAGGATAGCCAGCTACTTCAAGTACTTTTAGAGACCGGCCGGGAAATCAGACGGTCTAACTATAAAAATGAGAACTTTTTGATCCCCGCAAAGCCGAACTTTAGTTCAGGCTTGTCGATAGTGGAAAAGTCTTTGCTAAAAAATTATCCAGGAATTTTAAGAAGAAGTAAACTTTCAGTCGAGCGTTTTGCCACCTTGCCGATTCCTACAGGGGCCAGTTCAGAAACCTTACAATTGGTAGATGCTTACAACCAGAAGGCGGAATTGAAGAACATCGAGCTTGATTCTATCATGAAAAAATATCCATACGATTATGAATTAATTGATCCAATGGACGACAAAGACCTGCTTCGAAGCAGAAGGCAATTTGTACTGCGCAGCATCAGTGGTCAAGCTAAAACCCTGAGGCAAATGCTGGATTATAACATCACCCAAGGTGAAACCGACTTTGTGTCCATCATTCCAATTATGCCGGATCAAACCAAAGCCAAGCCAATACCGAAAGATGCCATAGTCACCAAGTTTTACGTTAGGCAGAATATATCTAAGAACATCCATGTTGGTGAATGGGATGCAGACACAAGCTGGCAAGCCGCACTAAATAATATGATCGGCAACCTCATTCAGGAGCACAATGTCGAGTAAGTAATGAATAAACTGAATTACTTCCAGAACAAACCAAAGGCAAAAAGGATTGACGTTGATTCGTACCTGAAGCGAATCCAACAGCAGAGAGAAGAGCCCACAATCGACTATTTGAGAAGACTTCACCGGGCTCATTTGCTTCATATACCATTCGAAAATTTAGACATTCATTACCATAGCAAAATCATTTTGGATTATGATATGATTTTCAACAAAGTGATACAAAGAAAACGGGGAGGCTACTGTTATGAGCTCAATGGACTATTCTTCCATCTTTTACAAAATTTAGGGTTCGAATCAAGAATCATCTCTGCACAGGTCAAAAGTGAAGACTCTGATGAATATGGAAAGGACTTTGACCACATGGCTCTTATAGTATACGTCGACGAAGGTGAATTCCTGGTCGACGTTGGCTTTGGGAAAGGAATTATTTATCCAAAAAGGATCAGTAATGGCCTAGTTCAAATGGACTATACGAATTACTACAAAATAACTAAAGACATAAATGATTGGTATTTCTTACAAGCCTCAAATGATGCATCTTCCTTCAATACAAAATATAAATTCCTGAATCAATCAAAGGAAATGATCCAATTCCATCCAATGAATGAATATCATCAGTCAAGCCAAGACTCAATGTTTACCCAACGAAAATTCATAACTAAACTTACTGAAACAGGAAGGGTGACGTTGAGCGCCAACAAGCTAATAGAGCATAATCTAGGTACACTGAAGGAAACTCCTATTGGCAATGAAGATGAATTTCTGGCACTACTCGAGCAGCACTTTGGAATCACCTACCATCAATTAATCTCGAATAAGGGCTAGTGCTGATACTTCTTGATGGATCGCTTTAAAGAAGCAATATCTGCAGAAATTGAAGGGTCGCTATAAACCCTGGAAGAGAGTTCGGATATAACACTTCTTTTAAAGCCAAGTTTCTCTGCTAATTCTTCACAAAACTTAATTTCAGATAAGTAGACTTGGCTATCAATTTTCATTAATTGCACCAAGTGGAACAAATATTCGAACTTATCGTCTTCAGTCATCGTGCTTATTGGAGGCAGCGGTTCAGGGTTATCTACCAAATCATCAATTTCTTTCTCAGAGACCCCGTTTGCTTTTCCAATCATATAAATAAGTGATTTCTCTTCACCAGCAAAATCTTCGTCAATATTTGCCAGCTGGACCAACACACTCAGTTTGGATTTAATACTCATAGGTTATATAGTTAATTAGGCTTTCAGGTACTTGTTAGCAGATTTTAGCAGCATATCCCTGTTGGCTTTGATCGCCGGATCGCTGTAAACCAATGACGAGAGTTTTTTTACCACCTTTTTATCATAACCCAGCTTTTCAGCAATCTCTTCACAGAAACGAATTTCCGTCAAATAGACATCTCCATCAATTTTCATTAACTGGATGATATCGTACAGAAAATCAAATCGCTCTTCACTCATCAGGCCTTGATAGGTAATCACTGCATCAGGCTTTTCATTAATTGTTTCGGTAACCAAATCATCAATTTCCTTTTCTGGAATTCGATTTGCTTTGCCTATGGTATAGATGTAGGTTCTTTCTGGTTCGTCAAAATCTCTGTCAATAATAGATAGTTGAATTAGTGCTTTTAAGTGATTTTTTAAATTGGCATCCATTGCTGATTACTGTTAAATAGGTACCTAATTTAGGAATTTAATTACAAAAAGAGGTGTCATCAGTGCAAATAGCTTCCTGCGTTCACATCAAAGGTGGCTCCTGTGGCATGATCCGCTAATCCACTTGCAATAAAGGTGACGAGTGGTGCGATGTCTTTTGGTTCGGTTAACCTCTCCAGAGCCAGATCGTCTTTCGCAATCCCTTCACCATACTTCTGAATAAACTCCCGGGACATATCGGTCTTTACAAAACCCGGAGCTATGACAAAAGCTTTTATGCCGTCTTTCCCATATGATTTGGCGATCGTCTTCGTGAGAGACACCAGTCCCGCTTTTGACGCGGCATAGGAAACAAATTCGGCTTGCTCCCCTCTAAATGCAGCTCTTGAGGCTATATTGATTATTCGACCTGCGGCCTTTCTGCTTTGAAAATGTTCAATAGCTTTTTTGCAGATAATTGCCGCTGAATTCAGATTAACCTGCATCGTTTTATTCCAACTGCTCATCCATTCATCATCGCTTGTGGAAATATCTGAGGCAATTGCAACACCTGCATTATTGATAATAATTTCCAAGCTTCCCATCTCAAGCACCACACGATCAAATAATTTGGCAGCTTCATCTGGCAAAGAAAAGTCTGCTTGGAAGGCTTTTGACTCATTGCCCAGTACGTGAGCTAGGTTTTCTGCTTCCCTAACATTTTTGTTATAGTGGATGGCAATGGTTGCTCCAGCCTCTGCAAGTTTGGTGGCTAATGCCTTCCCAATTCCCCTGCTCGCACCCGTTACCAAAATATTTAAGCCAGAGAGGTTTATGTACATGATTTAGAAATTAAAAGGACACATCCGAACAGTCTGCTGAACGAAAAGATTAACAGAAGGTATTCAGCTAAGCTTTATCTTTGTTAATTTAGACCCATCCAGCAATACTATCACCGCTCTAAAATTAATTTGTTAGACAACATCAAAAGAAAATAAATGGGCATAATTATTCCCTTACTGCTAATAACATTTTGCTGCGTGATCATCTGGAGAGCCGGAGATGGGTTTATGACAGCCTCCGAATTTATTGGGAGAAATCTATCAGAGGGCGTACGGGGCGCTACTATCAATGCAATTGCAAGTTCAATGCCCGAAGTTTTTACCTCATTGTTTTTTCTTTTCATTCTTCAGGATGCTGAAGGTTTCTCGGGAGGGATAGGAACGACTGCAGGAAGTGCCATTTTTAATGGGATGGTAATTCCAGCAGTAGCCGTTTTGGCAGTCATCGGAATGAAACTCACGCGAAAGGTGCATGTCTCAAGGAAAGTGCTTATGCGTGATGGTATTGCGCTTATCATTGCTGAGTTAATCTTCCTGATCCTGATTAGTGGATCTACACTTTATTGGTACCATGGAATGATCCTAATGCTGGTGTACGTGGTGTACATCGTCTATATGTTCGGGACCATGAAAAAATCCGAAAGGGAAGAACTACTAAGCGACAATCCTGAGGAGGAGGACGACCCGGTTTTCATGGATAATGAAGAACCACAAGGACCTTTTTTGAAAGGTCTTTTAACGTTTGATTTGGAGCGAATTTTTATAGGTAACAATTCCATTAGCAAGGCTCGAGCCTGGTCTTTGCTCATATTTTCAACTGTTTCCATTGCGTTGGTTTGTTATTTCCTGGTTTTGGCTTGTGAGTGGATTGGAGCAGATACGTACACAATATCCGGTTTTGGCGATCGAGAGTTTAATGGCCTCAATATTCCAGTAATGTTTGTGGCTTTGATATTAGCATCCGCTGCTTCAAGTTTTCCAGACACCATCATATCGATCAAAGACGCAAAAAATGGGCAGTATGATGATGCTATTTCAAATGCTCTAGGCAGCAACATCTTCGACATTTGCTTCGCATTGGGATTTCCTCTTTTTATTTTCACCATCATTCGTGGTCCATTGCACATGCCACAGGAGATCGTGGACCTGAGTAGTGAATTGAGGTTTTTACTTTGGTTACTAACTGTCCTCGCGGTGGTGATCTTCACCAGTGGCAGTTATTTCGGTAAACGTAAATCTTATCTTCTTCTAAGTTTATACTTCCTTTTCGTTCTTTACATCGTTGGAAGAGGGTCCGGCAATGAAATTGCGCAATCAATTGCTGATTTTCTTGTCGGAGTTGTCAAGTTTTTCCGTTTGGGATAGGATTAAGATCCAGGTATACTGCGTCCCTTATGATAATTGGAATGAATCGCAAAGACCTACATGGCGAGCTAGTCTCACCATTCATGAGGCTGAAACGATACGAATGCAGGGGGCACACGATCTCTCCTAGATAATTGATCCGTCCCTTATGAAGTGATTCCCCTTGATGAGGGCATTCATTATCAAATGCGAGAAGTTCTTTACCTCTATTTACTATGCAAATGTTTTTACCGTTAGCCCGAACCAGGGTTGGTTTATTCTCAGCGAGGAGGTGGTTCGCTTCCTCTAACGAATCAAATAACTTAACTTCCATGTGCTATGAAGTGTCAACGCGATAAATTCAATCTTCAACGAAAGTATGCATATCTCAATTGTGCTTACATGTCTCCTCTGTTGAAAAAGGTGGAAAATGCGGGAATCAAAGGAATCAAATCTAAACGAAAGCCGTTCCATATTTCGCCTGAAGATTTTTTTCAGGATTCAGAGACACTGCGATTATTGTTTTCCAAACTGGTAAACAACTCCGAACCTAAAAGGGTTTGTATTATTCCGTCAGTGTCCTACGGAATTGCGAATGTAACCAAGAATCTACCTATTGAAAAAGGGAAAATATTGCTTGTTGAGGGTCAGTTTCCCAGCAACGTGTATCCATGGTTAAAACTAGAAGAAAGAGGATTTAAAATATCGTTTATAAATGCTCCTGAAGCCTCAAAAGTTGGAGCCAGCTGGAATGAGAAAATTATTGATTCCATAGACAAAGAAACGAGGGTACTGGCTATGGGTCATGTACACTGGGCAGATGGTACATTATTTGATCTTAAAGCCATTCGGAAAAAACTCGATGATGTAGGTGCCTTGCTTATCATAGATGGCACACAGTCTGTAGGCGCTTTACCTTTTGACATCCAAGAGATAAAGCCGGATGCATTAATCTGTGCAGGATACAAATGGCTAATGGGCCCTTATTCGATGGGGCTCGCATATTATGGCGAACGATTTGATAACGGAAGCCCTATTGAAGAAAACTGGATCAATAGAAAGAACAGTGAAAATTTCTCTGGCCTGGTGGAATATGAATCTACCTATCAAGATCTTGCCTTAAGGTATGAGGTTGGAGAGCACAGCAATTTTATCTTGCTCCCGATGCTTAATCAAGCTTTGAAACAAGTACTAAAATGGACACCTGAGGCAATTCAATTTTATTGCAAGCAGCTAATGTCTAAACCCATCGAAGCCATCGAGGAGCTCGGATACCTTGTTGAGGATCCGCAATATAGGTCAAGCCATCTCCTTGGAATCCGATGGAAAGAAAACATGGATAAGTCCATGGTTATCAAGTCACTAAAAAGAAACAGGGTGAGTGTGAGTATAAGAGGCAACGCAATTCGGGTTTCCCCGCATGTTTACAATGATGAAATGGATGTCAGAAAATTGGTGAAAGCACTTAAAGAGCCTATCTTAGCATCCTAAATTTTTAGATATGGAATTGACAAACCCGGCAATCACTCAAGGTGTGAACATTTTTGTGAATATTGTAGTCATTCTGATCGCCTTTGCGCACGCTCTTGCCTTCGTTAATGCTCGAAAAGAGAAGCAAAAGAAAAACTAAACGTGATCTCTTTCGTGCTTGCTGACCTTCTTATTTGGTAGTACCCAAACGCAAGCGATTGCAGAAATAAATAGCACGATTATAATCAATAGCATTCCCATAATTCTTCTTTTTTGTAAGGAAAGACAAATATAGTTGAGCCTTCCGTAACTCGGTTTGTCTGCCGAAAGTTTTTGAAAAAGGGGCAGCTCATTCGCTTATTCCCTTTTATAATGTCATATTAATTGGCATTCGAAAAATCCTATGTTTAACTTAGGATTTGATCTATGGACAAATCAAAAGCGAAACTCAACATTCTAGTCACTGATGATCATACACTCTTCCGCAAGGGATTGATGATGATGGTTCAATCGTTCGAAGAAGTCGGGTTTGTTGATGAGGCAGAAAATGGTAAAATTGCCATAAATAAAGTCAAGGAAGGTGACTTTGATCTTGTCCTGCTAGATTTGGAAATGCCGGTTCAGGATGGCTGGGAAACAGCAAAAAAGCTTGTTGTTAAATTCCCTGAAATAAAGATCATCATGATTTCGATGCATGATTCGTTGCAGACCGTTTCGGACTTAATTGAAATCGGTGTTCATAGCTATTTGCTCAAAAAAGCTCAACCAGACGAAGTGCATACAGCAATCCAGTCCGTAATCAACAACGATTTCTACTACAATAATTTAGTTTCAAAAGCACTACATAAGAAGATTCAAAAAAATGGATTAGAGAAACCCGATGTCGTTAAACGAGGAGATGTGAGTCCCCGTGAAATTGAAATTCTGCAATTGATCTGTCAGGAACTTACAATGAAAGAAATTGGAGAGAAGCTTTTTCTTAGCGAACAAACCGTGCAAACGCATCGAAAAAACCTCATGAAAAAAATCCATGCAAAAAATGCAGTTAGCCTTGTAAAATTTGCTTTTCAGAACGGCATTACCAGCTTTTAGCTCACTACCCACTTTTGGGTATATGGCTACCATTTTTTAGGTATCTGATCTAGCTAGAATTATCTTTATTCTACTGAAAATGAGAAAGTTAGATTTTGACGTGAGTTGGTTAACCAAGAAATAGAAAATTATCAGTTGAGAAATCTAGTAATTTCAATTCATCATTTAATTATGATGCTCTTAGGTTAATGGTTAATCAAAATACCGAGGGGTCTAGGGTTTTCGCTTAATCCCATGGTTTGCCAACTATCAGATGTGGGCCCCTTGTTATTTTTTCCATCGATCTAATAAGTTAATGATGACTTCTCACTACCAATCCGATAAAAGGGGTCCCAAAAGGATCCCTTTTTCATGCTGCCAGAATGCAAGGGATCTCACCTCCAGTCATCCTAAAATAAAAAAAGCCACAATAGTGGCTTTGTTTGTTGATCTACTCCTGGCTAGTTTAAGAATTCGTAAATTCCCGCTACTCCCTGCCCTCCTCCGACACAAGCAGTAACCATTCCGTACTTGCTCTTTCTTCTTCTCATTTCATTAAATAGAGAGATAGACAGCTTCGCCCCTGTACACCCTAACGGGTGGCCCAATGCTATGGCACCACCGTTCACGTTTAGCTTTTCAGTATCTAAATCAAGGCCTCTTATTACTCCTAAGGACTGAGCAGCAAACGCCTCGTTCAATTCAATAAGATCTATGTCATCCTGCTTTAATCCTGCCTGCTTAAGTGCTTTTGGCACAGCCTCAACAGGACCTATTCCCATTATTCTAGGATCGACGCCTGCTGCAGTATAGCTGATCATTTGAGCAATAGGTTCCAGGTTATGCTCCTTTACCATTTTCTCACTCATGACCATAACAAAAGCGGCTCCATCAGAGGTCGGAGAGGAATTTCCAGCAGTAACCTGTCCGCCTTGCTTGAAGGCAGGTCGAAGTTTTGCCAAACCCTCCATGTTCGTTTCTTCTCTTACGCATTCATCCGTGTCAACGGTAAACTCTCTTTTGTGCCTTCTGCCATCCTCGCCAACGAAGGTTTCTTCGACAGTGACAGGCACAATCTCATCTTTGAATTTTCCATCCTTAATTGCCTGTGCTGCCTTTTTGTGAGAGTTCATTGCAAACTCATTTGAATCTTCCGCAGAGATGTTGAAATCCTTAGCAACTTCTTCAGCTGTTAACCCCATATTTAGGTAATACTCTGGATGTTTATCTGCTATTTTCCAATTCAAAGCAGCTTTATACCCCATCATTGGTACCAATGACATCGATTCGGTTCCACCGGCAATAATGCAATCAGCCGTTCCTGAGTGGACACGAGCACAGGCGAGGTGTATGGCTTCTAAGCCAGATCCACAGTACCTGTTTATGATCATCCCCGGAACAGAAATGGGTAATGAAAGCAATGAGATGTACCTTCCCATTTGAAGACCTTGCTCAGCCTCTGGAATGGCGTTTCCAACTATCAGGTCATCGACTCTGGAGGCATCAAAACCTGAAACTGAACCTACCAAATGCTTAATTACATCTGCTGCCAAATCATCTGGTCGATAGAACCTGAAACCACCCTTCTTTGCCCTGCCTACTGCTGATCTATATCCTGCAACTATATACGCGTTCATAATTATTTTTTTTATTGATTAACAAATCTTAGTTCCTTAATGGTTTCCCTTTAAAAAGTATGCTTTGAATTCTTTCCAGCGTTTTAGGCTCCCCACACAAACTCAAGAAGGCTTCCCGCTCAAGATCCAGTAAATACTGCTCAGAAACTTTGGTGGGTGCCGACAGGTCACCTCCTGCCATTATCCAGGCAAGCTTCAGTCCAATTTTCTTATCATGATCTGAAATGTAACTTCCATATTTCATTGCCTCAATTCCCGCATGGAACATCGCCAAGGCCGATTGACCTTGAACTTTAATATCTTTTCGAGGTACTGGCTGGGTGTATCCCGACTCAGAGAGAGCCATTACTTTTTCCTTTGCATCGGTTAACAACCTGCTTCGGTTTAAAGTGATTTCATCACTTGCTCGAAGGATATTCATTTTTCTACCTTCCTCTGCAGACGTAGCCACTTTCGCAGTGGCAATATTCATGAAATACTCCTGCAACGTGTTAAGCTCCGGATCACCAGGAGTAAAATCATCAGCGGATCGCATGGTGAGCTCTTTCGTCCCACCACCTCCGGGAATTAGCCCTACTCCCACTTCCACTAGGCCGATGTAAGATTCGGCATGTGCCTGAATCGCATCACAGTGTAGTGATAGCTCACATCCTCCTCCTAATACCAGCCCTGACGTAGCGGCGACCACAGGTACGCTAGAAAATCTGGCCTTGGTCATCGTGTTTTGGAAGGTTCTGACCATTAGATCAATTTCGTCAAATTCTTGATCTACTGCATACATAAATAGCATGGCAAGGTTTGCACCTGCTGAAAAATTTTGTCCTTCATTCCCTATGACTACCCCTCTGTAATCTTTTTCCGCCATCGTAATTGCGGTGTTAATACCCTCTATTACGTCGGCATCGACGGAATTCATTTTGGTATGGAACTCTAAGTTCAGGACACCATCTCCAATATCATAAATTGTGGCTCCTGGTTTTTCCCAAACAACTTTATTCTCTTTGAATGCATCCAGAAAAATCATTCCTTCAGTTCCGGGGACTACTCTATACTCCTTAGAGGGTATGTCGTAGTACATTTTCTTACCATTCTTATAAGAATAAAAAGAATGGAAGCCTCCATCTAGCATTTCTTTCACCCAAGGAGCCGGCTCATGACCGGCCTTAAGCATTTGATCATAGATAGATTTTGTACCCATTGCATCCCAGCTTTCAAAAGGACCCATCTCCCAGGCAAAACCTGCTGACACTGCCTGATCGATTCGAAATAACTCGTCGGCAATTTCCGGTATCCGAAATGAACAGTATTTGAAAAGATCAAAAAACGTTTTTCGGTAGAAGTCTCCTTCAGCTCCCGTGAGTCCGATTGCTATCTGTAATCGTTTCTTAAGATCTTCCTCATTTTTCGTTTGGTCTAAGATTTCAAGTTTTGACTTCTTTTTGGCTTCGTATTCATACGACTTAAGGTTAAGCTCAAGAATTTCCTTTCGACCTCCTTCTACAACTTTCTTATAAAAACCCTGTTTCGTCTTATCACCTAACCACTTTCTTTCATGCAGTTCTTTAACAACTTCAGGAAGTTTAAATCGATCCTTGGACTCGTCATTAGCCAAGGCTGCATGCAAATTATTTGCAACATTTACCGTCGTATCCAGTCCCACCAAATCTGACGTTCTAAACGTCGCAGATTTTGCCCTTCCGATAACCGGTCCGGTCAATTTATCAATTTCACCCACTGAAAAGTCCGTTTCGGAAATAGCATGCATTCCAGACATCATCGAATAGACTCCAATTCTGTTTGCAATAAAAGCTGGGGTATCCTTACATAGGACAGTCTCCTTACCCAAATACAGGTCTCCGTATTGCATGAAGAAGTCAACGATTTCCGGGTCTGTCTTTTTTGTCGGAATTACTTCTAGTAAACGAAGGTATCTCGGTGGATTGAAGAAGTGTGTACCGCAGAAGTGCGTTTGAAAATCTTCACTTCTTCCCTCTAGCATTAGATGAATTGGAATACCTGAGGTGTTGGAAGTAATCAGTGTTCCCGGGGTTCGGTGTTGCTCAACTTTTTCAAAAAGAGATTTTTTAATTTCAAGGTTTTCGACAACGGCTTCTATGATCCAATCTACCTCCTTGATCTGTGACATATCATCATCAAAATTGCCTGTTTGGATCAGCTTGGCCTGACTCTTATTATAAAGTGGCGAAGGGTTAGATTTAATTGCAGATGTCAATGCATCGTTAACCAATTGATTTCTAGCTTTCAAGTTGTCCTTTTGATCTTCGGGTAAATCCCTTGGGACAATGTCAAGCAGGATCACTTCTATTCCAATATTCGCGAAATGACAAGCAATTCTTGAACCCATAATACCGGATCCTAATACTGCTGCTTTCTTAATGGTTCTTTTCATCTGGTTTATTTAAATAATGTGTTTTAGCTATACGTTCTCGAGTTTGCCGTTAGCAAATTCGATAGAAATTTCCTTTACTATTTTATCAAAAAGGGAAGAATCATTCGCAATCCTTGTTACCTCAGAGATCACTTCAAAAAATACCTTCATCTTCTCGTCAACGACCATGGATCGCACTTTTTTGTTAAATTCCCTAACGGCTCTCCGACTTAACTCTCTTTTTTCTTTGCCTAAGTCCGTGAGAAAAATTCTCACAGATCTACCATCTACTGAATCTTTTTCACGATATACCCATTTTTTTTCTTCCATTGCTTTTAACATTCTGGTCAAGCTCCGTGATTCCATCCCCAACATCGGTGCTATTTTGGTGGCTGGGGTCCCATCTTGCACATCAATGTTCAAAAGCACAAAACCTGTAGAAGCTGTGATATCATAAGGTGTTCCAAACTGGTTGTACATCCTGGATATTCCATGCCAAAGGCTTTTAATGTTGTAGTCTACGGTTTCTTCTCTTTTCATGGGCTATGTGAAAATCAAATATACAAAAATTTGTTATGCATGCATACTATTTTTTGGTCTGGTTGGTTTCGAGATTACTTTTGAAGTCATGAATTCCAATGAGATTCCTGAGGAGTTTTATTCATTTGAAACTAATGCTCCTTTTGATAGATGTATAGAATGCGATAAATATCTTCTGGAAGAGGGAACTGAGTATCTAATTGAAAAAGCGCTTAAAAGATATGAAGGATATGAAGCAAAGGATGTCATATTCGACTATGCAATTTGTCTGGACTGTGCGGATAAATTGAGAAAAGAAATATCAAAAGAATCGTGGAAGAGCATGATGGACTACTTCCAGAATAATCTAGATATCAAGGAGCGACTTGAAATGGCTAATCAAAGTCCTGAGGAAAATCTCAAGAAGTGCATGATTAAGAAAACAAGTATAAAAGATTGCCATGAGTATCAGGTTTTTGCGCACTGCAATGGAAGCAAGCTCAATATGCAAAACCCTCCTTATATGATCTCTGGTGAAGTAATGGAAGAACTAATCCCACTGCTCTCTGAGAGTACAATAGATGAAATGAATGGGTTTTTTAATAGGCATTTTTCTCCCGACCCCTCATTTTTCGAGCCTACTCCAAAATTGATTTTAGTTTAGGATAGTCATTCAGGAGTTTTCGATACATCGTTTCAAAAATTGGGTCACTATGAGTGTCGATCGCTAAATGAAATAGTCGACTTGCCAGCTCAAATTCATCCTTTTGGATGGCAATCAGTCCATCAATAAAAGATTGGTATTTCGTTACACTATAATGCTTTGGCAAAGTAGATTGGATCTGATGTTCCTGCTCAAAAGCAATGACGATGTCGTCAGAAACTTCATTCAATTCAGGTAAACCAATGTGACAGATGATTAGGTTTTCGGGTAGATGCAAGCTATCAAGGATGATCTCATAGTAATCGTCTTTTGTTTCTTCCCGTAGCAGAACTTTATCATGTAAATCTCGAATGGTTATTTCATACTGGTACTTTTTCGGCAGAGACTTCTGTCCGTCATAGTACCATTGTAGGGGTAGTCTTTCGTGTCTGGATAGTTGAATGGTATGCTTCCAGGGATACAACAATCGAATTTTGTGATACTGTATCTCGGTTTTCCAGTACTCACTGTAATTATTTGCCTCCGGACTGATTGGTGGTCGCACATAATTACCTTCTGTATCTAAGGTTTCAGAAATCTCCCTGATATCAATGAGGCCTCCTTCAGATTCGTATAAATAGCCCGAATAGTGCAGCAAAATCAATTTACCTTTATTCCTAATTAGCCCATATCTGCTCGTATAAGCATATTGTTCCAATTGTTCTCGTCGTCCAATGTAGGAGGCATCTTCAACATAAAGAACTTGGAACGGATGACTAAGATTATCAACATCTACCTCGTTCTGGCTGATTGCCAAGAAACTGACGAAAATCAAACCTGACATGAAAAAAATTCTCATAATTATTGGTTTATGGAATTGCTCTTCTATCAACAAATATATACCCGACACATGGGATTAAGCGGACTTGTCTACAGAGTGAATGAATTCTTCAATGAATCCTCTTATCCCCTAGTTTAATACATCTCCTCGAAGTTTACGAAATCTTTTTCTTGCTTCGGCTGCATACATACTGCCAGGATAGTCAACGAGAAACTGTTGATAGAGTGACTTTGCTTTTTCAGGATCTTTAATTTGGAAATCGTACACTTCTGCTTTTGTGAAGGACGCATCATCTGCCAGAATATCATAACCAAATGATGCTATGATTTGATCCAGGTATTCAATCGAATTATCAAAGTTGCCAAATTCTAGTTCAATTTTAGATAGTAGCCAGTAGATCTCATCAGTAATCGAATGGTATTGATAAACCTCCAGCATTTGAAGAAGTTCCTGCTTTGCTAAATCATTTTTGTTTTGAAAAATGAGCAGTTCAATATCAGCAAAATTTTGCATCACTAGATCCGTAGTGTCCAAGGCTGTATTGTCGGTAATCAACATTCCCAGCGCAATGGCGTCATTAGAGATTTCTCTTGTAGTATTCTTTTTTAAAATATCCAGATGGCCTTTGGCAAGTGCAAAATTGCCCGTAAAGTAGTTAAGCCTGGCATTCCTAAGTTTGGCATCGTATGCCATTGTAGAATTCTTATTGGATTTTTCAACTTGAGAATACAGCAACGTCGATTCCCATGGTTCGCCTTTTAGTAGGTAAATATCTCCCAAGTCCAATTTACTTTTTGAAATCAATTGTTTTCCAGCTCTGGGATTACTGACCAACTGATTCAGAAGGTCTGAAGCTTTGTCTATCTCTCCCAGATAAAATGCATGTAATAGCGCTTTACTTCTCAGGGCTTCAAATGCTGTAGGAGAGGGAAATAATTCTTGAAAAAGAAGCTCATATTGCTTAGTCAATGCCCGGATTTCATCAGGTTCTACAGGATAAGAGTTCTTAATTTTTGCCTCTCTTGCCTCCATCCATAACTTCCTTGAATATGAGTAGTTCCTTCCATAAGGAAATTCCTTGGCAACATAAACGAATATCTCCTCCGCTGTTTCATAGTCCTTATTATCCAATGCTATTCTTCCTATTTGCAAGCTTCTATCACCAGCCTTTTTATTTCTTTTGTCGATCGCCCTTGCTTGTATGAAGGCACCAAAGAAATTTTTTCGTTGAAGTTCTACCCATATCATTAACTCCGGAAATTTGACATCATCTGGGTTTTCCTGCATTTTCTTAATCAACGTAACCTCAAGTTCATCTAGATCTTCCTGCTCCTCTAAAAAGTTTTGAAGTAGATTCTTCACATAGCTAAGGCGATTTGGGCTATCTGAGGCATAATTTAGATATTCTTCAATCATCGATTGCTTGTTACCAGTAATTCTGTAAACTGCTGCAAGCTCAAGAGCATGAGAAGAAAGATCACCTCTTAATTCTCTGGATTTATTGAAGAACTCAATTGCTTGAGGATATAATTCATCACTAACAAAGTACTGAGCCAGGATGCTAAGTTGAAAGGAATTCGTTCTCGTTTGCTTGAAGAGTGTTTCGACGTAATCGTCGAATTTAGATTGATCTTCGGTCCGGCTGTAAAGTGCCGCCAAATTCGAACGGTATTGCATATTGTTCGGAAAGGATTTTATCGCTTCCTTTAGAAAGCTCTCTGCCGTTTTATTATCATCCAAAGCTTCAAGCAGAGAAATATAATTTGATAGTATTAGCTGCGTATTTACAGAGCTTTTAGCTAGTCTTTGATAAATGAGTTTGGCTTTTTCCAATTCACCTTGTTGGAAGTATTCGGCAGCTAATTGTATATCATTATTATTCTGTGAGTAGCACTGTAAACTTGGAATAATAAATATCAGGAAGGCTCTAACTAATAGTTTGTGCATAGCTTTTATACATACTGATATAAATAGAATAAGTTTTTAATTAATCATTTATGCTATTAGCAGTGTGGATTCGTGGATAACTTGAGTTGAATTTATTAGGAATTTTTATTTGTTGGTAAAATACTATTATTATTCTATTATTCACAGGTTATTCACTCGTAACCTATTGAAAAATAAGGATTTATGGTTATTGTAGATAGATTGACTAACTGGTGTGTTAATTAATTTTTTGGCACTTGCAGTCATTGGTCGGAGGATAACTTAAGGATAAGATTGATTAACCTAGATAGCTTTTGGAGAAAGTGGTGTGATTTGAAGTTGAATCGAAATTATCCACGCTTTCCTATTTGTTATTAACAGGTTATTAAAAGGACAGATCGATTTCCAACACCCAATTCTCGCGTACTGTAGTTGCTTCGTGGTGGAGGTACACTTCCTCCGGATCAGAATTAAGAAGCAGATTTCCTGCGGACCATTTTCCGTCTTCATTATTGTCAATGAGAATCCTTATTGAGTATTCACCTGGAGTAACTCTTGGAAAAGTGATGGAATTTTGACTCCATGCATTGTATTTTACCTGTCCTTGTCGGTCTAGAAGCTGTACGTTGAAGCTAGGGTAGTTACTTATGATATTTAGCTTGATGGTTCCATAAGAGGAGGATTCGACAAATGGCATCCTTAGCAATTGCAGTATGGACGTATCGCCTTCAACTGAAATAAAAGCTGCGCTATCTAGCGTGAAGGTGATGGGATCGAGGTCCTTAATGGAATAGAGTGGTTCGCGTGGATTCGTAGTGTTGTCTGTACTGGTATCTTCTGGTAACCTCGATAAAAGCGTATCAACCAATACGACGGGATCTAGCTGGGATGTCATGTTGAGGATAGTTTTGTTGTCGTTCCAAACTAGATCGATAGGAATGGGCCATTTAAATGTACTATCCTGAGATAAGTAGATTTTTGTCGAATCAATACTGTCGATGGGCTTATTAAAATTGACTTCGATATGTATTTCATCTTTGATAACACCTGAGATGTTTCTAGCGTAGTAGGTGAATTCTGATGGTTTTCTATTGGATGTGACAAAGGCCGTTTTGATGGTGTCTCGAGCCTGGTTCGCTAAGCTGTCGGAGACATTTGCAATGAGAGTGATCGAGTCGCCAGGCTGTATCTCCTCTGTGCTGTAAATGCGAATAACATCCTTTGATTCTCCAGTGATGCTATGATGTAGATATTCGGGTTCGATACTGTATTGGTCTATGGTCTTGTTGTATTTGAGTTCAATGTATGGACCGGTGGGTCTGGCGTTGATAAATGCAATTGGTTTAATATTTTGTAGTAAGGTGTGAATAGGTTTTTTGAAAATGATTGATGAGTCAAGCAATATAGAATCACTGATGAATCCATGCGCTTCTGTCTCAGGATCGAGGATAATGTTGCTATTATCGTCATTGAAGACGAGAAGTTTGAAGTCGCCTGATTTGATGTAGTTTAACTGGAAGTAACCGCTGTCATTGGTTGATGTGAAATAAAGCGGTTTTTCTTTGAAGTAGTCAAGTGTATCGGTGATCGGGTAGATGCCTACCAAATAGCCTTGTACTGGCTCTTGTTCGAATAGGTCTAAAACATTTCCTTCAAGTGATAGTGAATCTATGAATGCCCCGGTGCTAAATGCGAGAGAGAGGTTCACTGCAGGGTTACTTTCAGTGATGTCTGTTATGCCATCTGCAAAATTAAGATTGTAGGTAGTGGAATCAGCAAATGGATCTGTGAATTTGATTAGAATGGTATTGCGTTTTGCCACCGTTTTATATTTGTTATCGACTCTCGGAGTAATAATCAGCTGTTGTTGTATTTTGTCTGCTTTCACAAATTCCGAAAACACAAGTTCAAATTCTTGACTGTTGAAATTTGTAGTGCCATTTGTTGGGATGGATTCAACTAAGATGGGTGGAATCGTATCTCTGGGTCCTCCTGTAGGACTCCCGATACTGGCGCATCTTTGAAAAAAGAGATCCGTCAGAAGCATAATGATTATGATGGGGACTATGTTTCTCATTTAGAGATTAGATAGATGAGACTTGAATATTCCCCTGTGTTCTTGGCTTCTTTATTTGATCTTCTTCCAACTTTCAAGGCTGAAAGTAAACGAAGTTTCTGATGTTTGTATTTTTCACTCAACATAGCAACGTAGAAGGCATCAAAGTACATTGGGATGGTATCTTGTAGTTTTAGTTTGGTCTTAGCAAGTAGTGTACCAAAGGACTCTTGGCTGAAGTGATATAGATGCCTTGGTACGTCATAAGCGGCCCAGTATTCTTTGTAGTACCGTGCGTCGTATGATTGGAGGTTAGGTAAGGCGATGATGAGCAGACCTTGATCGGTAAGTTTCTTCTTGAGTACTTTAATTGTTTTTTTTAATTCGCTGACATGTTCGATGACATGCCATGCGGTAATGATGTCAAATTGGCCTTTTAATTGCTTTAATTGTGAAATGGTGGGTATACCCTTTGCTTCCGCTTGCATTCGTGCGGTGGGGTTGGGCTCAAACCCGGTGACATCGAAATGGTTCTTTTTGCATTGAAGTAGAAATTCCCCTGTACCACAGCCAAAGTCCAGTATTTTTCTTTGGGTACTTAGTCTTTTGATCAGCTTTACCTTTTGGTATAGTGTGTAGCTCCTTACCATCTTGTATGCCAGGTTGACGACACTGTTGGGTTTGTTGCTATGGGAGATATAATTGTCAGAGTCATAGTAGGCTGGCAGTGAATGCTGATCCGGTCTTGGATTAGTAAAAACAAGCTTGCACTTTTTGCATTGATTTAGTGCAAAGCTTTCGCCAGTGATGGAATGGTCTCTACATATATGAAGGTTTTTGAAGTCCGTATTCTTACAAACTGGACAGACCTCTAGCTTTTCGTACATTATCTGCCTAAGTAAACCATTAATATTGATACATCGGATGGAGAAACTCCGCTAATTCTTGAAGCTTGCCCAAGTGTTGCAGGTTTGATTCTGGATAGTTTTTCTTTAGCCTCGGATGAGAGGGAGATTAGTTGATGATAATCAAAAGAATCTTTGATTTTCAGATTTTCCAGCTTGCTCATTTTCTCAGAGTTTTGCTTCTCTCTGTCAATGTAGGTTTCGTACTTGATTTGTATTTCTGCCTGTTCCAGTACTTCGAGGGAATTATTGTTTAGAAGCTGCTCTACTTGTGGCGATATTAATCGCAGGTCGTTCATGTTAAGTTCAGGCCTCTTCAGAAGGGTATATAGTGAAGTCTTATCTTTTATTGGAGCTGAGGATAATTTTGTCAATCCTTCCTGGGCTTCTAGTGGCTTTAGTTGAATGCCTTTTAGCGAAGCAATTAATTCTTTAGTTGATTCCCTTTTTGATAGCATTTGCTGATATCTTTCTTTGGTGGCAAGGCCGAGTTTGAAGCTCTTTTCTGTGAGTCTTAAATCGGCGTTATCCTGTCTGAGAAGTAATCTAAATTCCGCTCTGGAGGTGAACATCCGATACGGTTCGTCTGTTCCTTTGTTGATCAAATCGTCAATTAAAACTCCGATATACGCTTCATCTCGTTGGAGAATGAATGGTTGTTCATTAGCAATTTTAAGATGGGCATTGATTCCCGCCATCAATCCTTGACATGCTGCTTCCTCATAACCAGTCGTGCCATTGATTTGTCCTGCGAAGTACAAATTTTCAATAAGATTGGTTTGAAGGCTAGTGTTTAATTGGGTTGGTGGGAAGAAGTCGTATTCAATAGCGTAGCCTGGTCGAAACATTTTGACATTTTCAAATCCCGGAACTTTTCTTAGCGCTTTGTACTGGATATCTTCTGGCAAAGAAGTAGAGAACCCATTGACATAGATTTCAATGGTATTCCAACCCTCTGGTTCCACAAATAGTTGATGTCTATTTCTATCTGAAAATCTGTTGATTTTGTCTTCAATGGATGGACAATACCTTGGACCTAAGCCTTGAATTCGACCCTGAAACATGGGAGACTGCTCAAATCCAGATTGCAGGATATCATGGACTTCAGGGTTCGTGTATGTAATGTAGCAGCTTCTTTGGTTGATTAGTGGTCTTGTAGCATCCAGGTAAGAGAACTTTGATGTCATTTGATCACCTTCTTGTTCTTCCATTTTGGAGTAGTCTAGAGAACGGCCATCTACTCTAGGGGGTGTACCGGTTTTCATTCTTCCAGTCTCAAATCCAAGATCGATTAATTGTTCTGTTATTCCGGTGGCGGCTCTTTCGCCTGCCCTACCCCCTCCGAACTGCTTCTCTCCAATGTGTATTAGCCCATTGAGGAACGTTCCATTGGTGAGGATTACTGCCTTACTTTTTATCTCCAGTCCAATTCCTGTTTTGATGCCAGTAACCTTGCCATTCTCTACAAGAAGCCCGTTGACCATCTCCTGCCAGAAATCGAGGTTGTGAATATTTTCCAGTGCTAATCTCCATTCTTCTGCAAAGCGCATTCGATCAGATTGGGCACGGGGACTCCACATAGCAGGGCCTTTTGACCTATTAAGCATTCTGAACTGGATCATCGTTTTGTCAGTGATAATACCAGAGTAGCCACCAAGTGCGTCAATTTCTCTGATGATCTGTCCTTTGGCAATTCCTCCCATGGCAGGATTACAAGACATGTGAGCGATGGTGTTCATGTTCATCGTAACCAGAAGGGTCTTTGAGCCTAAATTGGCAGCTGCAGCAGCGGCTTCGCATCCTGCATGTCCTGCTCCAACAACGATTATATCGTATTCCTGATGCATATTTTAACATGTTTCACGTGGAACAATCAGGTCAGAAGACTTAACCAAATCAAATGTTTCACGTGGAACCTCTTATTCTTCAAGCAAAGATAAACAGCCGTCTTCTTTTTCTCTCATCACTTTTTTTTCTGTGTTGGTTTTGTCTTTATAGCCGAACAGATGGAGGAGTCCGTGGACCATGACTCGATGCAATTCATTTCCGAAATTGGTCTCAGCTTCTGTTGCATTTTCTTCAACGCGATCTATGCTGATGAAAATATCTCCTTCAATCGTCTTTTCTATATCCGAGTGATCAAACGTGATAATATCAGTGAAGTAATTGTGGTCCAGAAATTCTTTATTGATGTTAAGTAGGTAGTTATCGGAGCAAAAGATGTAATTGAGTTCCTCCAAAGAATGGGCGTGGTTTTCAATAACTGATTTTAGCCAACTTGCAGTCTGTTGTTGATTTTCAAGTGTAAAATCAATGTCTTCATTAAAAAAGTGTATGGGCATTTTTCTTATGAAAGATAGAAACAGAGCTCTGCGGTTCTCCCATTATTACTAAATGAGACCTCGTCGCTTAGGTTTTTCATAAGGAATATTCCGCGTCCCCCGGGTTTGCTTAAGTTCTCTGGAAGCGTCGGGTCGGGTAGATTGTCGTAATCAAAGCCAGTCCCTTGATCTTCTACGATGAATCTGATTTGTGATTTTTCCAGAGACAGTACCAAGTTTACATTCTTCTTGTTATCGGACTTGTTTCCATGAAGAATCGCATTGTTCACCGATTCAGTGACAGCAATCATAATGTTTCCATAGATGTCATCATTGAGGTGGTACTTTTCCTTTGCATTGTCAATAAAGCTCTCAACGATCCGAATATTTTCGGGCAGTGATGGTATTTGTATTTGAATGGAATCAATCATTCGGGTTCTTCGCTACTTATTCGTCTAAAATAATCGTTTACTTCTTTTTTGTAAAATGGATTGAGTTCAATTGGTATTGTTTTTAGCAATTCTATTTCTTTTCGCTTGATATTGAGGTATTCTTCAAACTCAGGCGGCACATCTCTGGTAATCATTGAGGGGCTTTCCGCTTCTCTTTCTTCCTCTGTTTCTTGTTCTCTTTTTGCTTTGTCAGCTTCAAGTAACCTCGTCTTAATTTCATTTTGGCGAAAAATTAACTGTTCTGTAAGCCTTTTGTTTACTAAGTCTATTTCATTTTCTTCCATCATGTCAATTGCCTTTTGCAATTCATCACCAGCACCCTTTCCTCCAGGACGTCCTTCCTCTGCTTGTTTCAGTAGTTCCAACTGCTGACGGATCATCTCTTGTTCGGCCGCCAACCTTGCTAGCTCTTCTGAAAGCTCTCTTCCTGATTTTCCAGAGCCCTTCAACTCATTGATTTTTTGACCCAGTTGGTTTTGGAGTTCCTGCATGTCTGGCAATCCTTGTTGCTCCTGTTTCTGGTCCGAACCACTCCCCATTGCCTCCGACATAGCCATCTGCATTTGCTGCATCGTGTCATCAAGCAGTAACGCCAGGTTGTTAATGGATGTCATAGCAAATTGTTGTTCTGTGAGTGCTCTACCCCGATTTCTCTCCTTCAAATAGTCCAGTGTCTTGTTCACGCTTAGGTTGATCTGATCCACTTCTCTGGTCACGAAAGACGAGATTTGCACTACTCGATTAGCTAGAGCAATTAAACTATCTTGAATGACTTCTGCATCATCTTTAAGCTTTAATTGATTTTGTGATAGCTCCAAAAATCTTGGATCTGACTGACTGACTTGCCTCATCTCAGTCATGATTTCTTCCTGATTGAAAGACAACTTTATTAGATTGTCTAAAATGTCTCGAAGTTGATCAAGGTTGGCCTGCATCATTTCCATTTGCATACCGCCTTGCATTGTGGATAGTTTTTTGCTCAAGCTCTTCATTTTTTGAGCCGCATTCTTTTGTTTTTGCTGGGTGTTTTTTGATTTACCGTTTTGTTTTTGCTGAGATTGTTCTTCGCCATTGTTTTCCTCATTTTCGTCGTTTTGACCCTCGTTATTTTGCTGTTCGGCTGCCTCCTTCATCATTTCTTCAATTTCTTTGAGTTCCTTGGCAATTTGTCTTTCCTCATATTCAAAGTCATCTAATGCTTCTGGTCTTTTTAGTTCTTGATTCATTTCCATCACCTCATCCATTTGTTTTCTGAAATCTTCAAACTCTTCGTTGATTTGATCTTGAAGCTTTTCCGATTCATCCAGCTTTTCGTTTGAAGCGGCCTTTTCTTGCTCACTACTTAAGGTGTCTAGTTTTTGTAAGTTCTCTTCAAGCTGGCTTTCCATTTTCAGTCTTTTGAACAGTTCGAGAGCTCTTTTCATATCACGTTCCAGGTTTTGCTCATTTCTTTTCAACTTTTGAAGCTGTTCGCTGATTTCGTCTTTTGGAGAGTTTTGTTTCATTAATTCTTTGAGTTTCTCATAAAGCTTGAGGGTTTCCTCATCCATTAATTGCTTCATTAACTCTTGCAGTTTCTCGTTTTGCTCTTGAAGTTGGCTGCTTTGGTTCTTGAATTGTTTCGAAGAGCTCTTCAGTTCATTGTGTTTTTTTTGAAGGTCGGACAGTTGCTGATTGAGTTTCTCACGATCCTCAATGATATCCTCGAGAAGTTTCTTTTCTTGCCAATCAAATTTTTGTTCTGTTTTCAGTCGATCCTCAATTTGTGACAAGCGATCGGCTATCTCTTCGGTGCTTTTCTTGGCATCACTGAGTTCATTTTCAACTTCGTCTGATTTTTCAGAAAGCATCTCATCGAATTCGTCCGATGTCGGTATTTGAAAAATAAAGGGATTGGATTTGACCGTCTTAGATCCATTGATTTGATCGTTATCTGAGACCGAAACATATACTTCAAGTCGATCACCACTACTCAGGTGCAACGAATCCAACTGCCAGGTTGCATAAAAACTTTGAGAAAGGCTACTTGTGTTAATTTCTAATGGTATTTGAGAGAAATACTCTGAATTAGACTTTCTATAATTGATTCGTAAGCCCGAGAAACCGTAATCATCTGTAATTGAGCCGGCGAGAGTGATGTATTGAAATGAGATTGAATCAGGAAAGTAGTCCGTTCTAATTTTTGGATACTCATCTTTTTTGACCTCTATTGAATAGGAAAGCTGTGACTTATTTGAGCTATGCCTATTCTTGAGTACTATTTGATAATTCTCTGAGTCTAAGATCCGTCTTTCATGAAGGAATCGATCTTCTTCTGTCCTTCCAAATAGAGATGAGTCGCTTTGAAAGTATATCTGAGACTCGTTGGTAGCAAGCGTGGTAATATCCCAAGACACGTCACTACCTTCTTTGATTGTGAGATCTCCTGTATTGGAAATTACTCTAGATTCACCCCCGGTATAAACTGGCTCTCTAACGGTGATCGTCATCGCCAATAGATCGGGCCGGGTAAATGTCTGAATCTTGAAATCATTCGAACGAAAACCATTTGCTTCGATATGGAAAGTTTTGCTGGCCTGTATTTTTTGAAAAGTATAAACATAAACACCACTTTCATCTAAGGAAGGATATTTTCCTATGCCATCCACTGATAGAGAGACATTATTTGGGATGGCATCACCTTCTATGGTGAATGAAAGCTCGTAGTCTTCGCCCTTGAAGGCACTTAAGTCCTTGTTAATTAATGAAAAACGAAAAGGGGATTCTTTTTCATAATGTTTGGAGAAATTGGCGATTCTTGCTGGGCTCTCATTGATGATATCTGGATTGATGAATGATACTAGAAAAAAGGCAATGATTGTCAAACCAAATAATCCTGAGTATTTCTTAACGACCTTAAAGTCTACCGCCTGAGAGAATTGTACCTGCCTCAGTGTTAGCGCCTTTTTATCAATGGCCGCACCGATGAGTGAGTTATGTGAAGTATTCTGCTTTCCTAACTCCAGTAAATTGATCAATCGATCTTCGACTTCTGGAAAAAACTTTGAAATCTCCTTTGCAGCTTTTTTGTTGTCAATGTGTTGATTGACTGCGAAATAATTCACTAAAGGCCTGATTATCAGGTAGATAAATCCCGAAACTAAAAAACCAAGGAATAAAAACAAAACAACAGTTCGGGCTGTGGAGCTCATCCAAAGCTGATGTTCGAGTAGAGCGAGAAATAGAAACAACGAAATGTTACTCACTAAAAAAATGAGCAATCCGCCGATTGCTTGTTTCTTTCGAAACCTCTTTTTGTACTCGCTTAATTTAAGGTGAATTTCTTCAAGACTACTCATGCTGAGTTTCTTAACGAATATACTGTTTCAAAGGTGCAATTTACCATCCAATTTCTTGCTTGAAGTATTCCAGAATTTGAATTTTCAGCAGCTTTTCTTGCTCTAGAAGGTCAAAACGAGGTAGATTCTTGGTTAATTTCCAATGTGGCCAGCCAGAGGTGTCCACTCCCTCCAGTGTATAATATCCAGCCAATGATAATACTTTGCAAATAGCAATATGGATGACATCTTGTTTTTCTTCTTTTGTGAGGGACTTAGGCCCCATGCCTAATTCTTGCAAGCCAATGAGAAAAAGTACTCCATTCAGGTCTGAGGGTCTCTTTCCAGTCGCTTCCTTGATCTTATATAAGAGATTGACCCAATCTTTTTGCAGGGCTAAGTCTTTTTTATATACCATTATTTATCACTATTTTATCTGGTATGTTGGCCGATTTAATTGCACTGATCTTTCCTAGAAATTGCATTAACTGTTCGAGGTCTTTGATTCACTCCGAAGAGACTTTGTGTACTTTTTGCAAAATGGACCTGCCGACAACAGACGATCACGAAAGGCCTGATAATGTGCTCTACCAAAAATTCGCTCATCTGCCACAAATTAAAAGTGCCAGAGCATTTCTTTATTTTCAACATAGAGGAGTAACTCAAAAACTACTACATCAGTTGAAATATAATGGAAAGAAGGCTATCGCTGCGCATTTGACGGATTGGTTTCGTGCAAGCTTGGGAGATCTTAATGTTGACCTAATTATCCCGGTTCCCCTTCATAAGACAAAACTGAAAAGACGTGGATATAATCAGAGTCTACTGCTTGCTAGGGAACTTGGTGATGCCTTAGGGGCTGAAGTAAAAGAGGATATTATAGCTAGAAAACACGCGTCTGGTTCTCAAACGAGCAAATCACGAGTAAAGCGTTGGAAAAGTATGGAGAATGTCTATTCTGAAGCCTCCGAAAATGTGAGAAATAAAAAAGTTCTGATTGTGGACGATGTAATTACCACAGGTGCTACCGTCAGCATGTTATGTGAAAAACTTGCAGAACAAAACGTTAATGAAATTCATATCGTCGCTATTGCCCGCGGGAAATAAAAAAGGCTGTCAAAAATGACAGCCTCTTAGCAAATTGTGAGAATATCTCTAAAAATTAGATCCTGCTCTGATCATTGCACATCTAAATCCAAGTGTAGAGGTGGCAGAATCTTCAAATAAATATCTTCTGGTACCTGGTGACATCCAATACGCAACATCATTCCAGGAACCTCCTTTGTAAACTCTAAGTCTTTTCAACGGAGGATTGTCCTCATTGAAGGATTTTTGGAGTCCAGACACTTCAGTCCACTCTTCCTCAGTGTAAGGGCCTTCATTACCAATAAATGTATAGTCCCCATCGTACCCTTCCTCGGAGTCTAATGTTGCATCTCTTCTAGCGGGATTTAAATCATCCATTTCAAGGAATGATAAGGGTCGGTAAACATCTTGAACCCACTCGTTGACGTTTCCGGCCATATTGTAAAGACCAAAGTCATTTGGAGGGTAATCATAAATATATGTTGTGATCATGGCTCCATCATTCAACTTACCGGCGATACCGGCATAATCACCATTTCCTCTCTTAAAGTTGGCCAAAAAGTATCCCATGCTCTTGCCATAAGGATTTCTCAAAGCATGGCCGTCCCACGGGTAAAGTCTTCTATGAGTTTGGTTTTCATCTAACCATTGAGTTCCAATAAGTGCTTGAGCTGCATATTCCCACTCGGCTTCGGTAGGAAGTCGGTATCCTGGGAGTGTAACTCCGGAAGTAAGACCTGGTACCGTACCAACGGATGAACTTAAGTCCCCGCCTTCGGCACCTGCAAATGCATCATCACCACCAGCAACAGGGTCTAACAAACCTGCGTCTTCCGCCAGTTTTAGGTTCACCACCGTAGTTCTCCATTTACAATAGTTAACTGCCTGTCTCCAGTTTACTCCTACTACAGGGAAATATCTAAAACCGGGATATCTGTAGTAACTGGTTACGTATGGATCATTGTATGCTAAGTCTTTGGACCAAACTGCGGTATCCGGGAGGTTGTTTTTCCAATAGTATTCATCAGAGTCTTGCTTGATATAGAACTCGTATTCAAGCCAATGAATATTCGCAACTTCTGTCTCGTCCATGTAAAATGAGGCGACAGTTACAGCTCTTTCCAGGTTGTCGTGCGTATTCATTACGTCCTCTTCAAAAGAACCTAGCACAGTTCGACCACCTTCAATAAATATTAAGTTGGGTCCGTCGGGTTGACCTTGGAAATCATTTACCTGAAAACCACCTTCTTCATTGAAGGCAACTCCAGTTGCACTACTGTAGCCACCAGGATTCTCCGCTGAAGGTTTACCGCTTCGATTACATGCGCTGAGAAAAAGCACAATCAAAGCAAAATAGCAGGCACTATTTACTACTCTCACAAAATTTTTCATAACACCGTTTGAATTTGTTGAAACGTTTCAATTCACTAATAAACACAAATATT
>CAZQDI010000027.1:9943-32573 GCA_964591785.1 uncultured Roseivirgaceae bacterium | reverse complement strand
AATATGAATCTTAGTCTTACCGTAAATGGAAAACAGGTTGAGAAGGAAGTGGAAGACCGCACGTTGTTGGTTCAGTTCCTCCGTGAAGACCTCGATTTGACAGGCACACACATAGGTTGCGATACCAGTGGCTGTGGAGCCTGTACCGTTCTTGTGAACGGCAAAGCAGTAAAATCATGCACCTTACTAGCTGCTCAGGTGGCGGGCGATGATGTGAAAACGATTGAAGGAATGGCCAATGGCAGCCTTCACCCATTGCAAGAAGGTTTTAAAGAAGAACACGGCCTTCAATGTGGCTTTTGTACACCGGGAATGATTATGACTGCGGCTGATCTACTTAGTAGAAACACGAATCCTTCAGAAGAAGAGATACGGGCATCGATCGAAGGCAATTACTGCCGGTGTACTGGCTACCACAACATTGTACGTGCGATCAAGCATGCAGCAGAGAAAATGAACGCTTAACCTGGAAGATATGAGTTACATAGGAAAATCAGTAAAAAGAGTAGAAGACAAGAGATTCATTACCGGTAAGGGAAATTACACGGATGACATTAAGCTGCCACAAATGACCTCCGGATGTTTTGTTAGGAGTCCATTTGCACATGCAAACATCAAAGGAATCGATACCTCAGCGGCAGAGGGAATGCCTGGAGTAGTGAGAATTTTTACCGGTGCCGACCTGGAAGGCGTTAATGGTGTGCCTTGCGGATGGCAGGTGAATTTTGTCAACGGAGAGACCATGAAAGAACCTCCCCATCCCATCCTTGTAAGTAGTAAAGTATTGCATATGGGAGATGCTGTAGCCTTCGTTGTTGCAGAGACTTATGCACAAGCCAAAGATGCAGCAGAAAGGGTCAATGTAGATTATGAAGTACTACCAGCCGTTTCGGACCCTGAGGAGGCAGTCAAAGAAAACGCTCCACTTGTCCATGAGGATGCTCCCGGAAATATGTGCTTTGACTGGGAGCTTGGAGATCCGTTGGAGGAAGTAGAAGCTGCGCTGGCTAGTGCCCATCACGTCACCACATTGAACATGGTAAATCAGCGGGTCATCCCGAATGCCATTGAGCCAAGAGCAGCCATTGGACATTATGAAGATGCCAAAGACAAGTATACACTTTATACCACTTCGCAAAATCCACACCTTACAAGACTTTTAATGTCGGCTTTTGTGCTGGGTATTCCCGAACATAAAGTGCATGTGATCGCTCCTGATGTGGGGGGAGGCTTTGGCAGTAAGATATTCCACTACACCGAAGAGGTCATGGTCATTTGGGCTTCCAAAGAATTGGGAAGACCCGTAAAATGGAACGCCGAAAGATCCGAAAGCTTCCTAACGGATGCACATGGCAGAGATCACAAAACCCAGGTATCAATGGGTTTTGATGCAGAAGGTAAAGTGGTTGCACTGAAGTCCAAGACCTTTGCAAACCTGGGAGCTTACCTTAGCACATTCGCTCCCGCTGTTCCCACGTATCTGCATGGAACGTTACTTCAAGGCCTTTATACCACGCCTAAAATTCATGTGCATGTTGATGGAGTTTTTACGCATACGAATGCTGTGGATGCGTACCGAGGTGCAGGCAGACCAGAAGCTACGTATCAATTGGAGCGTCTAATGGACCTGGCCGCACTAGAGATGGGAATGGATCCGGCCGAACTTCGATTGAAGAATTTTATTCCTCCATTTGATGGGGTCAAGCAGGAAGGGTATGCTACCAGAGTAGCACTACAGTATGACAGCGGCAACTACGCACCCGTATTAGAGAAAGCCTTGGAAATGGTAGGTTATGAAGCATTCAGGCAAGAGCAAAAATCACTTTCCAATGGAAAGTTGCTGGGTATCGGGTTTTCAACTTACATTGAGGCATGCGGTATCGCGCCGTCTGCCGTAGTTGGTGCCCTGGGCGCGAGAGCCGGGCTGTTTGAGTCAGCGCAGGTGAGAGTACAGCCTACTGGCAAGGTCAGTGTTTATTCGGGATCACATTCGCACGGTCAGGGGCACGAGACGACCTTTGCCCAGGTGGTAGCCGACAAACTGGGAATCCCACTGGAAGATGTGGAGATCGTTCATGGAGACTCTGAAGCCGTTGCCTTCGGAATGGGGACTTACGGCTCCAGGTCATTGGCTGTGGGTGGATCTGCCATCGTCAAGAGCATTGAAAAAGTGTTGGAGAAAGGCGCCAAGATTGCAGCCCATAAATTAGAATCTCGTGTCGAGGATCTTGAATATGCAGATGGAAAATGGACCGTCAAGGGGACCGATAAGTCCATCGCTTTCGGAGACGTTTCGCTGACAGCATATGTCCCGCATGATTACCCAGCAGATCTGGAGCCTGGACTGGACTTTTCCAGCTTTTACGATCCAGCCAACTTTACTTACCCCTTTGGATGCCATGTGGCCATCGTTGAGGTGGATAAGGAAACCGGGCAGGTGAAGCTCAAAAGGTTCATTGCAGTAGATGATGTTGGAAATGTGATTAACCCGATGATTGTAGATGGTCAGATTCATGGCGGATTGGCCCAGGGCATTGGCCAAGCGCTCTTTGAGGGCACCTTCTATGACGAGTCCGGGACACTTCTGAATGGATCCTACATGGACTATGCGATGCCACGTGCCGATGACTTACCCAACTTTGAGATTGATCGGACGACCACCCCGTGCCCGCACAACCCACTGGGTGTAAAAGGTGCCGGAGAGGCAGGTTGTATCGGCTCTACCCCGGCAGTAGTAAATGCAGTAATCGATGCACTTTGGAGTGGTGGACATCAGGTAAAAGACATTGCCATGCCAATGCTCCCAGAGCGGGTATGGAACGCGATGCAAAATGGTTCAGCTAATTAATTCGAATACAAAATGATACCAAATCAATTAACATATAAAAGAGCTCATTCACTGGAGGAAGCCTTAAGCCTTCTGAAGGAACATGGGGATGATGCAAAATTGCTCGCAGGAGGTCACAGCTTGATTCCAGCGCTCAAACTTCGCTTGAATGATCCGGAAGTTCTGATTGATGTCTCTTCAATTACATCTCTTCAGCATATTGAAGAAAAGGATGGCAATGTGGTGATCGGGTCAATGGTCACCCATGGTGCAATCGTAGATTCAACCCTGGTCCAGGAGAAAATCAGCTTCTTTGCCGAAGCCGCAGACTTAATTGGGGATGTACAGGTGCGAAACAGAGGAACAATTGGGGGCAGTATTGCGCATGCAGACCCTGCCGCAGACTGGCCCGCCCTTTTGCTTGCTTCCGAGTCAATGATTCATATCGTCGGATCGGACGGTTCACGTGAAGTAGCTGCTGAAGACTTCTTCCTGGGTTTGTATCAGACCTCGTTGGAAGAAGATGAGATTATCACAGCTATTAGCGTACCGATCAGAAAAGGCTCAAAATCTACCTATCTGAAATTCATGCAGCCGGCATCGCGATTTGCAATAGTCGGATGCGCCGCTTTGGTTTCTGATGAAGGAGTCAGGGTGGCATTTTCGGGAGTCAGTGCAAAACCATTTCGAGACAAGACGGTAGAAAATGCCTTGAACGGGAACCTTAGCCTAGAATCAATTGCCGCTGCCACTGCCAATGCTGCCGAAGGAGTTTCAATTTTGGGTGACCATTACGCTTCAGAAAGCTATCGAAAGCAGATGGCCAAGGTATATTGCAAACGGGCACTAACCAGCCTACTTTAACCTATTTACCTAGTCTAACCCCAGGCTGGTTGCGGGATTCTCCCGTAATCAGCCTTTTTTTGTTACTCCATGAAGAACCGTATTAAAGAAATTTCAACGAATCTAATTCAGCAGGGATATATCCCCGATGAGAGCATTTGTATGGCCATTCAACTATCCCAGCTACTGAAAAAGCCTATATTAGTTGAAGGTCCAGCAGGGGTAGGTAAAACAGCAATTGCCAAGGTCATGGCAGACAGCATGGAAACAGAGTTAATTCGACTGCAATGCTATGAAGGACTGGATGCCAATCAGGCCATTTATGAATGGAATTACCAACGACAGCTACTCCAGATCAAACTGATGGAGTCCGAAAAAGTAAGTCTCGATCAAAAGGAAGAAGTCATATTTTCTTCTAAATTCCTCCTGGAACGACCTCTATTAAAGGCTATAAAGACCGAGCAACCTTCCGTACTACTAATCGATGAGGTTGATCGTGCAGATGAAGAATTCGAAAGCTTCTTACTCGAATTGCTTTCCGAATGGCAAATCACCATACCTGAGGTGGGGACCATCGCAAATCGATCGATACCGCAGGTCATTCTGACTGGTAATCGTACCCGCGAACTTTCGGAGGCATTGCGTCGAAGATGTCTATACCTGTTCATCGACTACCCGTCTTTCGAAAAAGAGCTAAAGATTGTAAAAGCTAAAGTACCGAACATCGACGAACAGCTGGCGCAAGAAATCTGTGCGTTCATGGGGGAGCTTAGAACCATGCGACTGGAAAAGGTGCCCGGAGTCGCTGAGACCCTGGATTGGGCAACTTCGCTTGCGGAAATGCATTTTGATCATCTGGAAAAAGAAGTGGTAGAATCAACACTGGGAGTGGTACTGAAGGATTGGGATGATATCCGTACGACTCAAGATTCTTTGTCAGAGCTATTTGACAAGGTAAACATAAAGCTCAAAGTACAGTAAGTGAAACGGCAAACTTCACTCTCTCACCACGTAGTTCAATTTGCAAATTACCTGCGAACAAAAAAGTTTAACATCGGACCAAACGAAGAATCCGACGCATTAATTGGGTTAACCATCATTGATTGGTCCGATCCACTACAATTCAAAAATGCCTTACGAGCTTCCTATTGTAAAGACTTACATCAGACGTTACAATTTGACAAACTCTACACAAACTATTGGGCTGAACTTCGAAGGGCAGTAGACTCAAAAACTAAAGATATCGAAGAAGAGAAGCCCAAACCCGCAAAAAAGTCGCCTCCGTCGATTCAGGTGATCAAAAACTGGTTGCACGGAAACCAGCAACAGTCAGAAGAACAAGAACTTCGTCAAGCCAGCAATGATCGACTGACAACCACAGCAGATTTGCACGCCTATGCGCTGGACTTTTCAAGGGAATGGAGAGAAATCGTGTACCTAATGCAGCGAATCGTAGCCAAAAAAAAAGATCGCAGAATGATTAGATCTCGAAAACCCGACCAGGTTGATTTTCGAAAAATTCTCAAAAAAAGCATGCAGCAAGGGGGAGAAATCAGTCATTTCGAATATCGAAAAAGGAAAGTAAGCAAAACCCACATCGTATTACTATGTGACATCAGTAAGTCGATGGAACTTTACAGCAAATTTGTAATTCAGATGATGTATGCATTGCAAAACAGTAATCTAAGAATACAGTGTTTTGTCTTCAGCACATCTCTCTATTCAGTGAGTAAGCACTTCAAACGTCAGGACATAAGGGAAGCACTGGAGACGGTGTCTCATCAGGTAGAGGAGTGGTCGGGTGGAACTAACATCGGTTTCTCATTACATCAATTTCTCACCAAATATGGAAAAAAGTCCCTCAAAAAGAACACGTTTACTTTTATTGTAAGTGATGGGTGGGACGCAGGAGAAATTGAACTCCTGAATCAATCCATGCGAAAATTGCAGAAGAAAAGTGAACAACTAATCTGGATTAATCCATTGGCCACCAGCACTCACTTTGACCCGCAAGTGCTGGGGATGAAAACTGCGATGCCCTACATTGACCACTTGATTCCTGCACTTGACATCGGCAGCTTAAAGCAACAAATGGTTCGGCTGCTTAAGACACGTTAAGGCTTGGGTCGATCCGATCCTTCCAGGCCAAAATACCTCCCTCCAGGTTTTTTAGATTATCATATCCTTCTCTTTGCTCAAGGATTTTAATTGCGTTTCCGCTGCGTCCTCCAGAACGGCATTGCATGATCACATCGCCCTCCCGTGGGATCTGATCAAGATGATCCAGGATGCTGCCCAATGGGATCAAGATGCCATCGAGGTTAGCAGCTTCATATTCATGTTCTTCGCGAACGTCAATCAGCGTGAAGTCAGCTCCGCTGTCCTTGAGTTCTTTCAGTTCTTCAACTGTAATTGTTTGCATATTATTATCACTTTTTAGTCCACAAAATTCTTCGTAATCAATTAGCTCTGTAATGGTAGGATCTTTTCCTGTCAATGGGTTCGCAGGATCTTTTCGAATGTTCAGATTTCGAGTCGTAAATGCCAAGGCATCAAACAGAAATAATCTTCCTGAAAGCGGCTCTCCGATGTTAGCTACCACCTTAATCACCTCAGATGCCTGGATTGATCCAATGATTCCGGGTAAGACACCCAACACCCCACCTTCCGCACAACTTGGCACCAGTCCGGGAGGGGGGGGAGTAGGAAACAAATCCCTATAATTTGGCCCGTTGTTGAAGTTAAAAACACTGACCTGGCCCTCGAACTGGTAAATTGACGCATAGACATATGGCTTATTGAGCAATACACACGCATCGTTCACCAAATACCTTGTAGGAAAGTTATCGGTGCCGTCAGCCACTACGTCGTATCCTTGCATAACTTCCATTGCGTTCGACGCATTTAAGTTGAGTCGATGCTCAATGAAACGTACATTTGGATTTTGATCTTTCAATTTCTCAATGGCGCTGGTAGTTTTAGGATTACCAACATCAGAGCTGGCAAAAAGTACCTGACGCTGCAGGTTACTCTCATCTACGGTATCAAAGTCAACCACTCCGATGGTCCCCACACCAGCTGCAGTCAGGTATTGTAATATAGGCGCTCCAAGGCCACCTGTGCCGACCACTAAAACCTTCGCCCCCTTCAAAAGCACCTGGGTTTCCACTCCAAATTGAGGAAGATTTAAGTGGCGGGAATACCTACGTATTTCTTCAGGTGTCAGCGTCATAAGGCTAAGTTATGTAATTCTCGAACCGAGAAATCAATTCAATGGTTTAACATTGTTGTAAAAGCACGTTTCAACAATTAGTTCAATGACTAAAAAATTTTCCCATCTAAACAAGTCGGGAGACCCTACGATGGTCGATGTTTCAGAAAAGGAAGTCACAGCCAGGACGGCCACAGCTCGATCGCTCGTATGTCTTGATGAAGAAATCATTGCCAGGCTGGAAAATGACGAGATACACACTAAGAAAGGTCCGGTCTTTCAGACAGCAATCCTTGCGGGGATCATGGCTGCTAAGAAGACGAGTGAATTAATCCCTTTGTGTCATCCGATCGGGTTGGATAAGTGTACAGTGGATATTCAAATCAATGAGCAGAAAGAAGTGGAAATTTTCTGTACCGCTAAGATCGCATCTAAAACCGGAGTGGAAATGGAAGCCCTGACCGGTGCTTCAATTGCAGCTCTTACCATCTATGACATGTGCAAAGGATTTTCGCACAACATCGAAATACGCGAGACTAAATTGATGGAAAAAAAGGGCGGGAAAAGCGACTTCACCAGATCGCGACATGTGTAGAGCTACCGATGACGTCAATCAAGATCAAAGCGGGCTTCCGCCAGTGAAAGGCTTGGTGTTGGCAGGCGGGAAAAGTGCCCGAATGGGTGAGGACAAAGGCAATATTCGGTATTATGATGTACCGCAGCGTGAACATATGGCCAGTCTTTTGAGCCAATTTTGCATCCAGACATTCGTTTCTACCTCTGCGGAGATCGATTCTTCATTCAAGATCATACCGGATTTTGAACGTGGGTTGGGGCCATTTGGAGGCATTCTATCAGCATTTCGCAAGGACCCTAAAGTGGCATGGTTGGCGGTGGCTACCGATCTCCCTTTGTTGGATGAAAAGTCAATCGGTAAGTTAATTGAACATCGTGACCCTTCGAAAGTGGCAACTTGCTATCACAATCCGAAAACCGGGCTACCAGAACCCTTGGCTACCCTTTGGGAGCCGAAAGCATATTCAGTACTACTTCGCTTTTATGAAAAAAGAAACGCTTGCCCCAGGAAGGTCTTGCTTAGCAGTGAGATAGAGCAGCTAAAAGTTGAAAATCCAGAGGTCCTGCTGAACGTTAATACCCCAGAAGAAAAGGATAAATTACAGAAAAAGATCTATGGTTAAGGTCTCTGCTATCGTCTTGGGAGGCGGGCTTTCCCGCCGTATGGGGGAGGAAAACAAGCTCTTTCTTCCCATCAAGGGGAAACCAATGATTGGATGGGTTATTGAACAAGTCAAAGCATCAAATGCTTCGGATGTCGTCCTGGTAGGCAGTGCGCTTTCGACGGAAAAACTTAGAGAATTTGTTGATGTCCGAATTGGAGTAGTAGATAATCCTGATTACAAAACAGGCATGACTTCTTCCATCCAGGCGGGAGTGCAGGCTGCGAGGGGAGACGGCTATATGATCTGTCTTGGGGACCAGCCAAACATTCGGACCGATACCTATGATCAGTTAATTGACGTCTTCGAGAACACACCTAATTCAATCGTCCTTCCCTACTACCAGGGAACTAAAGGCAATCCCGTGATTTTTCCCAAAGCTTACCGTGAAGAGATTCTAAAACACCCACATCCGGAAGGCTGTAAAGAGCTCATCCAGGAAAACTGGCAGCAAGTGGTCAAGGTAGAAGTACATGATACTGGGGTGCTATTGGATGTTGATACGCCGAGCGATTACGAGCAACTATAGTCTTGCATATATTTCAAACTTGGCTTTAGCAGTTATTACCTCGCCAACATGAAAAAAAACTACTACCGATAAAAAATCACCGGATGGACCTCGCCTTCTTTAAAGAGTTCTCGTCCTCGGGGAAGTACAATAAAAGCATCGGCATCCACCAGATTTGCGAGGTCACCAGAACCATTCCCCTTGATGGGCTTGGCAATTAATTGTCCCTGAGGCGAATAGTCGAGCTTCACCTCCAAAAAATAGGTCAGATCAGGCTTGAACGTGACATCGCCACCTAACTTCGCCTTGGGCTGCGATTGAGGCTCTGATTGCAAAGATTGATCCAGCCAAGGCTTAAAGTATTGCTGGACGCACATAAATGAAGAGACAGGATTCCCAGGAAAAGCGAAGACAGTGGTCGTACCTTTCGTACCAAACCAAAAAGGCTTTCCAGGTCGCTGAGCAATTCGATGAAAATGCTTTTTCACCCCAACCTCCTCTAAAGCCTTCGGGAGGAAATCGAATTTACCTTTTGAGACCCCTCCACTCAAGACAATGAGCTCGTACTTTTCCAGGTATTGCTTCAACTTTCCTACAATAACCTCATAATCGTCGAGCAGGTGAGCAGTATCTACCTTGATTTTGTAGTTTCTAAGGACTGTTTTGAGTCGATAGACATTACTTTTCCTAATCTGATGTGCTTCGGGGACCTGATCAATTTCCACCAGCTCATCCCCACTTGAAATAATAAGAGTCTTAGGCAGCCGGCTGACCTGAATCTGGTGCTTACCTACTGTCGCTCCAACACCAATCTCTGGTGAACCAATTTTCTTTCCGACGGGAACCACCGCCTCGCCTTGCTTTCTATCTAGACCTTTAAAATGTACATTCTGTTGATCGCTTACCTCCTCCACTATCAGTGAGGCAACGCCGTCCTTTATTTCAAGATGTTCATACTGAATCACTGTATCCAATCCTTCCGGCATGATGGCACCTGTCATCACTTCCAAGCACTCGTTCGCATCATGTAGGGACAGTTGTTCTGCTCCGGCTGCAGCCACGCCACTAACTCGGAAGGACCGCGTCCCTGCCGCATAGTCTTCGTATCGAATGGCGATGCCATCCATGGTCACTCGATCGTATGGCGGAAAGTCCCTGTCCGCTACGATGGGTTGCCGCAGTATTCGTCCAATCCCCTCTTCAAGAGAAATGGACTCAGTGCCAAAGTCATTGGCGTGCTCGGAAATAAGCTGATTGGCTTCGTCGACTGAAATCATTTACCCTCCTATTGTAGCCATAGATTCAGAAACCGGATGTTCTACCCTTCGCTGTTCGGCTTCAAAGCCGTCTTTCGCCCTACTGCCGACTGCTTTTACTAATGCTCGCTTGAGATCCACATCATCTGATTGGCTTCGGATAAGATCACGTAAGCTGACAGCTCCTTTTTCATACAAACACGTTCTGAGGTCACCCTGGGGGGTCACACGTATGCGGTTGCACGTACCACAGAACGTCCGAGTATAAGCGGCGATGATCCCAAAGGACCCTTTGAACCCTTGGATCTGATAATTGTACGAAGTGGATGAGGGTGGATCCGGCAGTTTGTTTATTTCATAAGCTGCTTTGATGTGATCGAGTATCTTTCTCATCGGCCAGAACGTGGCATTCCCCTGCCCTTCGGTCCCATTAAATGGCATCTCCTCAATAAATCGAACAGAAACATTATGCTCTTTTGTAAGTTCAAGCATCGGGTAAATATCTTCGATATTCCTCCCCTCCATTACAACCATGTTTATTTTAGTAGAGATGCTTGAATGCATCAAGGAATGAAAGGTCGACATTACCTGATCATATAGATTTCTGCGTGTGATCTCAAAAAAGCGCTGTTTATCCAGGCTATCCAGACTTAGATTTATTGAATGGATTCCCATCCGTTCAAGTTCTTCTATTTTATCTTCTGTAAAGGTCCCGTTGGTGGTAATATTGACTTGCTGAATGTATTGATTTTTAGACACCTCAGACAAAAACTCCATGATCCCTTTTCGTACAAAAGGCTCTCCCCCTGTGATTCTCAACTTCGAAATACCCAACTCTCCAAATGCATTGATCATGCGAGCCATTTCTTCAAAGGTGAGTAACTCTTTCTTGTCCACATAGTGTATTCCATCTTCCGGCATGCAGTAAAAACATCGGAGATTGCATCGATCCGTCACTGCCAGTCGCATGTAATTGATTGTTCTACCGTGATTGTCTACTAACATTGTTTATTTTGGAACTTAAGGAACGAAACAACGCAACTGCTCGAAATGTTGTTATGTTCAAGGAAATTAAAAGTAACACTTTTGCACAACCCATACCGATCAGATTTCCCAATTTTTCAAAAACACCCAAGACTGGCCTATCTGGACAATGCAGCCACGACTCAACGTCCGCGACAAGTCATCGATGCAATCACACAATTCTACAGCGAAGAGAATGCCAACATCCATCGTGGAATTTATGATCTGTCTAACCAAGCCACTAACAAATATGAAGCAGTGAGGAACAAAGCTGCTGAGCTACTTGGATTAGAGAATGTAAAGACCATCGGTTTTACCAAAGGCACGACCGAAGCCATCAATATCGTGGCCCGCTCTTTTGTTCAGCCTCTATTGAATGCAGGGGATAACATTGTGACAACTACGATGGAACACCATGCGAACTTCCTCCCCTGGCAGGTGATCTGTGAAGAAAATAAGGCCGAATTACGCCTGGTAGAAATTGATCAGAAAGGTGACTTGGTTCTTGGTCAGATTGAAGCAAAAATTTCTGATAACACCAGAATAGTAGCCATCAATCATATCTCCAACACGCTGGGTACCATCAACGAGATCAAAGAAATTGTTGAGATAGCGCATCGCAAACAGGTCCCAGTTCTCATTGATGCCGCTCAAAGTGCTGCCTACTATGACTTGAATGTGCAAGACCTTGGTTGCGACTTCCTGGTATTTTCGGGACATAAATTGTTTGGCCCTTTTGGTACGGGCATCTTATACGTTAGTGAAGCCCATATTCAACACATGAAGCCGTACAACTATGGCGGTGGGATGATCAGACAAGTGGCTGTTGAGGGGTCAAGCTTTGCGCCCTTTCCAGATAATTTGGAAGCAGGAACACCGAGCATAGCTGACGTCATTGGACTTGGCGCGGCAATCGATTACATCAAGCAACTTGATAAGGTAGCGGTGAGGAGACAGCTGGCTGAACTCACCAAATATGCAGAACTAGAATTATCCAGGATTCCGACCATAAGGATCATCGGCACACCGAAAGAAAAATCAGGAATCATTTCTTTTACAGTGGAAAACATTCACCCGCACGATGTAGCTGCATTCCTCAATAAAGATGGTATTGCGGTTCGGGCTGGTATGCACTGCACCCAGCCATTACTCCAGCATTTGAAGCTTCCTGCCACCGTCCGTGCTTCTTTTTCAATTTATAATACGAAAGAAGAAATTGATCGGCTTTGTAGTTCTTTGGTAGAATTAATTAACTTTTGGTCAGGTGAATAAAGAAGAACTTCAGGCAACCTACAAGCGACTAATCTTGCCGGAGAACAAGTCCCCTTATCACTTCGAAAAACGATCAGACGTACTCGAAGTAGAGGCTTATAACCCCATGTGCGGAGATAAATACCACCTCTACATCTCGGACGACCCTGAAGAAATCCACTTCCATGGGATTGGCTGCGCAGTTTCTAAAGCTTCTACTTCCTTGCTTATTAAAGAGGTTGAAGGAATGACATCCGAAGAGAAGATCAATTTTTGTAAAGCATTTGTTCGTGCGGTGGACAAGGGAGAAACTTCGGCGAAGTTCTCAGAAAGCCTCAATGTCCTGATTGAATTGAAAACTTTTGACGGACGGGTGGATTGTATCCAATTAAGTTGGAAGGCCTTATTGGCGCATTTGGAAAATTCAAAATAGTTTTAATCCATGGATGTAAAACTCGTAGCATTTGGTATTGCAAAAGAAATTTTGAGCTCCTCTACCTTGAGCTTTCAGCTGGAAGGGGATCAAAGCATTGGAACATTGAAGCAGGCACTGGTTGCTCAATATCCTGAGTTTGAAAAGCTGACGAGCCTACGTTTTGCGGTTAACGAAGACTACCAAGACGATTCTTATTCGATACAAGCCGGTGACGAAGTAGTAATTATACCTCCAGTGAGCGGCGGTTAATCTTATGGTTTTAGTAAAAGAAGAATGATCGACATCAAAGTTTTGAATGCTCCTTTATCTGTGAAAGATAGTACTACATGGGTTGCAGATGATGCAGCAGGGGGAACTACGGTCTTTATTGGAACAGTTCGGAACCAAACCAAAGGAAAAAAGGTCAAGCGACTAGAATTTGAAGCCTATGTGCCCATGGCAGAAAAAGAGATGCAAAAAATCGCTAAAGAGGTAGAAGAAAAATGGGATGCACTTCATGTTGTCATTCATCATCGTGTTGGGGTACTGGAGGTGGGTGAGGTTCCGGTCATCATTGCTGTGTCCACGCCTCATCGGAAGGCAGCGTTCGAAGCATGTGAATATGCCATTGATACGCTGAAGGAAACGGTGCCGATATGGAAAAAAGAAATCTTCGAGGATGGTGAAGTATGGGTCGCAGCCCATCCATGAATTTTCATTAAGCAAATCGAGAGAGCACAATCATTCCCAGACCTGTAATAAAAAATAGGAACATCAAGGCAATGTAAATATTCGTTCCTTTTGGAGCGTTTTTGAACTCTTTCCACACAAACACCCCCCAAGCTGCAGCGACCATGGTGGCCCCTTGTCCCAATCCGTAGGAAATCGCAAACCCTGCCTTCTCAGATGCGATCATACTGAACGACATCCCTATTCCCCAGATGATTCCACCCAAAATCCCAATGGAGTGGAGTCGTGGTGTACCCAATCTGAAATAGTCAGAGTAGGTTGACTTTTCCCCGTCGATCGGCCGAAGCATAAACCAAGTATTCCATAAGAAATTAGAAATCAAGATACCAACTGCAAATACAAAAACTGCTGAGTAAGGAGTAAAGAGCCCTGAAGGTGGATTTGCAAAGTCTGTAGTTACTGCACTTGCTACAAATCGGAAAAAAAAGCCCATCAAAATACCCCCAAAGATTGACAATAGTAACCCTTTGAGGACAGATCCACTTTTTTTATTCGACAGCCTTCGAAAAGCCAGTGCATCCAAAACAATTGCTACGACCACGAGTCCAACCCCAACAAAAAGCAGTAGTGGATCGCCTATTGGATTGTTTAAATAGTTAACTACGACTCCAAGCACTAAGGCAATTCCGATGCCCACTGGAAAAGCTACAGCCATGCCAGAAATTGAAATTGCAGCTACGATCAATAGGTTGGCAAGGTTAAATATTACGCCACCAATCAATGCCGAAAGGTAGGACTTGCTACTACCCTGTGCCAGGTCAGCTAAGAAACTTCGCCCCAAATCGCCAAAGCTACCTAGAGTGAGTCCACAGAGTAAAGTCATTAACAAGATACCAAAGACATAGTCCCAATAGAAGAGCGGAAAAGACCATGACTTAGAAGCCAGTTTTTGTGTATTAGCCCAGGAACCCCAGGCAAACATGGTAATAATGCATAAAATAACAGCAATCGGATAGGATGATGGGATAAACATGATAAGGTATGATTAGTTAATGATGTCTTTTCTGAGCGGAATAGAATTTTGTGCTCCCAATATCCCCACCGCATACGCAGCAGCTTTATTGGCAAATTGGATAGCAGCTTTCAACGATTTTCCTTCATTCAATGCTACAACTAGAGCGCCATTAAAGGTATCCCCAGCTGCTGTGGTGTCTACAACCCTGGCAGGTGATGCCGGGATCACTTCATCCAATTCATCCGAGAGCACATAAGCTCCCTTACTGCCCATAGTAATGATCACTACATTCACCCCTTTCGTCCGCAGAAAACGAGCAGCTTTGGATGCACTTTCCTGGTCCACGACTTTGGTGCCACTCAGCAATTCCGCCTCAATTTCATTGGGAGAAATAAGGAAGAGAGAACGCAACAGCTCATCAGATAGCTTTTGCGCTGGAGCAGGATTTAAGATCAAGTTCAATTTTTTATCTCTGGAAAGTGTCCCCAGATATTCCACAGTTGAAATAGGAGTTTCGAGTTGTGTAAGAACAAACATACCTTCTTCTAAAATCGGCAAGACCGGTTTTAGCTCGCTTGGGATAAGCCGTTGATTTGCCCCCAAAGCAACCGCAATAGAATTCTCACCTGCATTGTCAACTAAAATAAGAGCTACACCTGAAGCCAAATGCTGATCCTTTGTAATAAACTGTGTATCTATACCATGGGTACGAAACCCATTGATTGCCTGCGTGCCAAAATGATCATTCCCGACCCTGGAAACAAAAATCACATTACCACCCAATCGAGCTGCTGCAACGGCCTGATTCGCACCTTTTCCGCCAGGATTCATCACAAATTGATCTCCCACTACTGTCTCGCCAGGAAGAGGAAGATGATCCGATCGCACCACCATATCCGTGTTGCTACTTCCAATTACGACAATTTTATTTTCAGCCATTTTTTGAATTAAGATTTATTATTTAGTATTGCACAATCGATTGTGCAATTTATAACATTTTTGCTTTCGCCCAAATTTTTTGATCTCATGTCGCATAGTAATAACCAAAATGAAACACGAAGTATGACCATCAAAGAGCTGGCAGAAGAGCTACAAATGTCTACTACCACTGTTTCGAGGGTTCTTACGAACCAGGAAAAAAAATATCGCATCAGTGAGAAGACTGCCAAGAAAGTAAGGGAGAAGATAGATTTGCTTAGATTCAAGCCTAATCAAATTGCAAGGAACCTTAGGTTACAGCAAACAAACACCATTGGCTTAATCATTCCGGACATTAGCAACCCCTTTTTCGCAAACCTTGCACGTACAGTGGAAGAGGAACTGAGAGGTCGAAATATGATTGTACTACTGTGCGATACCAAAGACGAAACATCCTTAGAGCAAGAGTCTGTCAATCTGTTGATGGATCGCAAAGTTGACGGATTGCTTGTTGCTCCTGTCGGTAAGGACTGGAAACATCTACCGACCAATGCCAGTACTCCCGTAGTACTAATTGACCGCTACTTTGAGGAGGTGCAAATTCCCTACGTTACCACAGATAACTACCAAGGAGCTTTTGAAGCAACCAACTATTTAATTCAGGAGGGGCACAAACAAATTGCCTGCGTTCAAGGACTAAAACAAACATCAGCAAATCAAAACCGACTGCGTGGCTATGCAGATGCTTTGAAGCAAAATCAAATCTCTGTGAACAAGGAATTTATTATCGGGAATGATTATAGTGTTGAAAATGGTTATCATTCGACCTTGCAGCTACTTACTAAAGAGCAAAGGCCAACTGCCATCTTTGCTATCAACAATCAAATTGCTATCGGTGTGATGAAAGCAGTGAATGAGGCTAGACTGAGCATTCCACAAGACCTCTCTTTAGTCTCTTTCGATGATCAAAACTATTTTGAACTGCTATCCCCTCCTCTGAGTGCCGTGCAGCAACCCATGACTGCAATTGGCAAAAAAGCTGTAGAACTTCTCTTTGATCTGATGGAAGGGAAAACAGTAGAAAGTGCCAAGCTTCTCCCACACTTGATCAATAGATCATCTGTCAAATCAATTGAAAACAAATAAAAGGCCAATTATGAATGATCCTCCCCTCCTTTCCTAAGAATAGTGCTGACAGCAACACGCAGTCATTTAGCTATACTCCACGGCCTTCGAGATATGGGGGTCGAATACCCAAAAATCGTTACGCAACTTCACAATAAAATGAACTAACCATGACATTATCAAAATACCAAACGGTCAACCTGCTTTTTGCCCTACTCTGCATTGCTACTGTTAGTTGCTCGACCTCCCAAGAGACTCAGGAAAAAGAAGTTATACAAATCATTTTTGATACCGACTTCGGTGGAGATGCAGATGATCTGGGTGCCTTAGCAATGCTCAATCACTTTCAGAACAAAGGTGAAATTGAGCTACTTGCGGTCATGTGTTGGAATGTTGAAAAATATGCTGTGAGTGCCATTGATGCCGTCAATACTTACTATGGCAATCCAGACATTCCCATAGCCTTGCGAGACGCAGAGCCCCATGAAACTCCTTGGAACTACACCAGGGTACTGGCAGACAGTCTTACTTTCGATGCAACTCCAGATAACGTACCTGAGACGACGGTATTCTACCGGGAGTTACTCAGCAAAAGTGAAGATCAAAGCGTTGTCATTGTCACGGTAGGTCCATTAAGTAATATTATGGAGCTCATAAATTCGAAACCAGACACTCATTCTCATTTGAATGGACGTGAGCTTATTCATGCCAAAGTTAAGGAATTTGTGGTGATGGGAGGAAATTTTCCGATCAGCGAAGATGAATGGAATTTCAATGGAGACATGCCTGGAGTTACTAAGTACGTTTTGGAAAACATCCGACTCCCTATCACTTTCTCCGGAGCCGAACTTGGCAATGCCATCCGTACAGGCGAAGTATTCAAAGATTTACCCAAAGACTCACCGCTTTATTTGGGCTTCTTCCACTTCGGGCAATATGCCCCCTGGATGAAACATCAATTTCAAGGAGAGATCTATGATAATGCCACCTTTGACCAAACAGCTGTACTCTATGCCATTAGAAATGGTCTTGATGTTTATTGGACCAAGGTCATGAATGGCAGATGTGTGGCAGATGAACATGGCGGAAACATATGGGTAGCTGAAGAAAACTCTAACCATTCCTATCTGGTACTGACCATGCCTGTCCCAGAGATTGAAAAAGAACTTGAAAACTTTATGCTCGGAAAATTTTGATCCTATGAAGTACATTGCCTTATGCTTCCTTCTATACTCTTGTCTAATGCATGCTCAAGAAAAAGTCATTCTTGACACGGACCCCTCTTATGATCCTGATGATGCAGGATGTATGGCTATGCTGCATACGCTAGCAACAAGAGGAGAATGTGAAATTCTTGCCATTATGAATTCAACCAATCAGCAGGAGTCTTCCTTATCCATTAGTAGCATTAATTATTTCTACAATCGTAAAGCCATCCCGGTGGGAGACTACAAAGGCTATGCGAAAAAAATCAAGGCCACAGAAAACACCTACGACTGGCACATTGCCAAAGACTTCCCGCGGTCCTTAGAAAAATGGGAAGACTCCTATGACGGAGTCAAACTATATCGGGAAATTCTTGAAAGTGCTGAGGATTCAAGCATTACCGTCGTAATTATTGGAACGATGCATAACTTCTATGACTTATTGAGATCCCAAGCTGACGAATTAAGTTCGAAAACTGGAATGCAATTGGTAGCAAAAAAAGTAAAGCTAGTGGCAACGATGGGAGGGAATTTCTTGGACAATAAAGGTTTTGACAGAACCAACTGGGGTGGCTCAGAAAGACTTTGCTCCTACACCGAGTGGTCATGCCTTAACGAAGAAAGGAATCGAATGTGCAGATATGTCATCGAACATTGCCCTGCGCCCTTCATTGCTTCCGGTTGGGAAAATGGCAACGGTGATTATTTCAACGCCCAAAATGGCAACGTGATGAGTGGTCAGGCTTTGAAACAGTTACCAAAAACACACATAATTAGAAGAAGCTACGAGAAGCATTTTGAGTTTCGGGGCGGTGACGAAACTATTGATCGGCATAGCAACGACCAGTGTGCTTTGCATTACGCAATACGAGGAGTAAGCAATAACTATAAGGCCCACATGAACGGTCAAATCACCTTGACGGCAACTGGAGAATGTGCCTGGAACCCTGAAATTGACAGAAAACAAGGTCATATCCAGAAGAATCGGCCGGATAGTCTAATTGCAGCAGAAATTGAAGAATTGATGATGGGAGAAATTCCTGATTCGGACCTTAGTCCGCCCAATCAACCCGAAGGTATCCAAGTAGTAAAAAGCAAAAAAGTTGGTCATCTGTTGACTTGGAACATGTCTGAAGACCCTACTATTGGGAGCTGGGTGGTTGCATATGATGTCTATCTAAACGGTCAATACCTACGAAGGACTTATGGAACAAAATTAAACGTTGATGGTTGGGATGGACTTTTTGAGGTTGTCGCAATCAATGCTAGCGGGACTCAAAGCAAACCAGGTAGTTATCGCTTTGATAAATAAGTGATGATAGATTTAAGCGGTAATTATTCTTACCTCATCTCCTAAGGTAATCTTACCGTCTGAAATAACTCTTGCTGTCAATCCACCATGCCCCCTCATGGCGTTGTAGCCACCGGGTCCAAGGTTCTCCTCCATCCTGGAGCAAGGATGACAATAGCCAGTGCCTTCAAACGCCACTTCTCCAACACTAAATTTGCGATCTCTAAGGGCAAACAAGTTGATCCCACTGATGACCAAATTTCTTCGTGTCAAGATTGGGTCAATGGCTCCTTTTCCGAGCATGGAGGCCACACCCTCGAGATGTTCCTTTTGGATGAAAGTAACCTGCCTCTTTTTACTAAACTTTGACTTGAAATGGTCTCCACTCAATCCGAAATCAACAGAAACCTCGACCTCATCCAAACTGGTCAGGGGCATCTTACGCTCTTGGCGTATGCCGATCCATTCCAGATTTCCAATTTGAGGAAGCCGGTTAATTAATTCTTTGATAGGTTCATCGATTTGCTCCTTCATTGCGACAATTATTTAAACTTCGAAGTTAAACAATGGAATAACTCTTAACGGAGGCCCCTGATATAAATTTCTTTACAAGATACTCACTACTTCTAGTGATTAATCTAGGTATTCGCTAACTTGATTCCTTCAATCAAACCATAAAAATTTAATGGCGGCTTATTCAATCAATGTAAATGGAGAAACTCACCAAGTCGATGTGGATCCTGATACCCCTATACTATGGGTGCTTCGAGATCATTTGAAACTTGTAGGTACGAAGTATGGATGTGGTGTAGCTATGTGTGGCGCATGTACCATCCATCTGGATGGTAACTCGATACGTTCATGCTCGCTGCCTGTCTCGGCAGTCGGAGACAAAAAATTAACTACTATTGAAGGCTTGTCAGAAAACGGCGATCATCCGGTACAGCAGGCATGGCTTGAACACGATGTGCCGCAGTGTGGCTATTGTCAAGCAGGTCAAATGATGACGGCTGCAGCTTTTCTCGAGAACAATCCCAACCCTTCGCAGGAGGAGATTGCAAGTGCAATGAATGGCAATATTTGTCGGTGTGGCACCTATTCCAGAATCAACCAAGCAGTTCAAACAGCTGCTAAAAACGCTTAATCATGACATTAATTAGAACACAATACAATCGAAGATCCTTCCTTAAAGTCTCTGCCGCTGCAGGCGGTGGAATGATGATCGGGTTCAACTGGCTTACGAGCTGTTCGCCCGCCTCCACTCCTGAGGCAGAATTAGCTGTCCCAAATGAATGGTTTGACATCAACGGGTACATCAAAATTGGCGATACTGGCCTTGTAACAATCTACTCTCCCAATCCAGAAATAGGTCAAAATATTAAAACCTCGATGCCAATGGTAGTGGCAGAAGAGTTAGAGGTCGATTGGAAAAACGTTGTGGTAGAGCAGGCCCCGTTAAATACCGGATTTTATCAAAATCAATTTGCAGGGGGAAGTTTATCCTTACGACTTAGCTGGGATGCATTACGTATGGCCGGGGCTGCAGGAAAGTACATGTTGCTGGAAGCCGCAGCAAAAGAATGGGGAGTAAGCGCTTCTGAACTCCTTGCTGAATCAGGAATGATCAAAGAAAAGAGTGGGGGCCGATCAATCGGCTACGGCGAAATTGCATCCAAAGCCATATCGATCGAAGTGCCTGAGGAACTTCCACTAAAAGAAGCCAAAGACTACAAGCTGATCGGGACTCCAACCAAAAATGTGGAAGGGCCTAATATTGTTACTGGTAAGCCCTTATTTGGTCTGGATTATCAGGCAGATGGAATGTTGCTAGCAATGATTGAACATCCCCCGGCATTTGGCATGAAGCTAAAAGGCTTTAATCAGGATGAAATAAAAGATCTTCCAGGCGTGATCGATGCCTTCGCAATTGACAGCAGCTTGGAAGAAATGCAATGGTCAGATGTCAACGCATTTCCAAACCTTATCGCAATTGTAGGAGAAAGCACCTGGCAACTAATGAAGGCAAAAAAAGCCATCAAGGCTGACTGGGAAAAAACCAGCCCACTGGAAAACTCTCAAATGCATGACGAACGAATGATAAAGGACCTGAAAGACGGCACGGTGGATGAAAGTCGCGAAGATGGTGACGTTGAAGCAGCTTTTGCCAGGGCTGCTAAGACTATTGAACGCACTTACACAGCTCCATTTATGGCTCATAATACGATGGAGCCTATGAACTTCTATGCAAACGTCACAGCAAATAAGGCGGAATTGGTCGGGCCTATCCAGACTCCAGAGGCACTGGAGAAGTCAGTTTCTCAGCTTCTGGATATGCCGCTGGAGAACATTACTGTTGGCATGACTCGGATGGGAGGTGGTTTTGGAAGACGGCTATATGGTCACTTTGGTGTGGAAGCTGCAGCGATCTCTAAAAAGATGGGCACTCCTATCAAACTTATCTACAAGCGTGAAGATGACATGAGTCAGGGCACGTACCGTCCAGCATATCGTTCTGTTTACAAGGCGGGATTAGATGAAGACAATAACCTGATCGCATTCGAAGCCAGGGGAGTTGGACTGCCCAGTGGCCCTGTGTTTCCAAATCGTTTTCCAGCAGGGGCGGTTGAAAACTACAACGGTGTAAAATTAAGCTCGACCACTAATATTTCTACCGGCGCATGGCGCGCACCACGCTCTCATTTTACAGCTGGTGCTGAGCAAGCCTTCTTGGACGAGGTTGCTGAACTAGCCGGAAAGGATCCTATTGAGTTCAGATTGGAACTATTCGACCGAGCCAAAAATAATCCGGTGGGTGGTGAATACGAATACGATGCTGATCGCTACGCAGGAGTTTTAAAACTGGTAAAGGAAAAAGCCAACTGGGGTCAGGCTAGCCCAGGTGTACATCGAGGAGTAGCAGCTTACTTCTGTCACGCCTCCTATGTAGCAGAAGTATTGGACATTGTCATGGAAGACGGCAAGCCGAAGATCAAGAAGGTTACTGCAGCCGTCGATTGCGGTATTGTCGTAAATCCTGAAGGTGCAAAAAATCAGATCGAGGGAGGTATAATCGACGGCATCGGACACGCAATGTACAGCCAGTTAACCTTCAAGGATGGGAAGCCAGAGCAACTGAATTTTGACCGGTACAACCTAATGCGCCATCAAGATGCGCCATTGGACATCGAGGTTCATTTCGTGAAAAACGAGATTGCCCCAACCGGACTTGGCGAACCTGGATTGCCTCCTGCAGTGGCTGCCTATACCAACGCCTTGTACCAAGCTACCGGCAAGCGGTACTACCACCAGCCCTTCACCGTGAAAGACCAAGGTGAAATGATTGAGGTTGGATAATAGTAAAGGTTTAGATCGTTCAACCTTGAACAACCGTGCATTGACAAAAAAGGCCTCGAGAATTCGGGGCCTTTTTTTAACTGAAAATCCATTTTAACTTTTACTTTGATCTTGCAATAGCGTATCTATTATGTTTAAACCGGCTCTAAAAGCAACAAAAAGTAATTTATATGGACGTCTTCTGATTTTTGTCCTGCTGATGATCGTGTCAATCATTCTGACGAGTGAGTCTAAGTATCTGTTTGGAGTAGGGAACCATTCCTATCGTATTGGTGGACTCATTTATTCAATCTTCATGGCCAGTTTCATCTTTTACACCGTGCCAATGCTCGTGAAACTCGGTTATGCAAGGAGGATAACAAATACGGTGAAAGCCTTTGCAGTAATGTCTGTTGCAGCAGCACTATACGTTAGCAACCCGTTCCTTGAAGTTACTTCCGAAGCCGGTCGGCCATATATT
>CAZQDI010000027.1:0-9843 GCA_964591785.1 uncultured Roseivirgaceae bacterium | reverse complement strand
TGTTAGGAGTAGTCATTCTACAATCTCAAACTCCACCCTGCGATTCAGGCGTCTTGTCTCCTCAGTTTCATTGCTAGCTATTGGGAATTTTCCACCAAAGCCAACCCCAGTGATTCGCTTCTTATTGATGCCTCCCTTTCGCAGGTACTCCGTCACCGCATCGACTCGTTTTTGAGAAAGCACCAGATTGCTTTTGGGATTACCTTTCCCATCTGTATGACCCTTTAGTTTAATGTTTACACTTTCATTTTCATTCATCACCTCAATTAAAATGTCCAGCTGTTCAAAGGAACTGGAAAGTATCCTTGGACTTGCACGTTCAAATAGCACATTTTCGAGGGTTATACTAGTTCCGATCGTTAGCGGTTCTAGGTAAATAACATTTTCTCCTTTAGGTACACTCTCACCGATCTTGATCTTGGTTGTAAAGTATCCTTTTGACTTAAACATCAAAGTCTTACCAGCTAAGCGCTCAGCTTCAAACACTCCGGATTTTTCCTTCAATCGCTTTAGCTCTTCCAAAATGATCAACTCAGCTGGTATGCTACTTTCGGTAGTTCCATCCACTACTTTAAAATAAGCACCTTCATCCAGGTCAAAGATCTCGACAAAGGTGTCATCCTCTTCAATGTTTTGTCGTATGGGCACTTGTAGGATGTCTCCGTAAACATTGGTCCGATCAGATCTCACAAAATAAGCATATGGATCTGTGTCAATCAAACAGAAAGAAGTTTCAGAAGAAGAGGTATTGATTTCAGAAACGTTCACAGGCTTACTCCAGTTTTTCCAGGTATCGTCCAATCGCTCCGTCATATATATGTCATAGCCTCCTTGACCTCCCCTCCTATCAGAAGCAAAGAAAAGGGTCTTATTATCGATTGCCAGGTAGGGAGTGATCTCCTGGTATTTCGTATTCACTGCACTGCCTAAATTTGTCATATGCGTCCAGCCATTATCCGTATATTCCATGACATAGAGATCATCCATACCGTGCGTGAGAGAGCCATGAGTGCTAATGATCATGAGTCGCTCATTTTTGGATATGGTGCCACTCTGAAGTCCCGATAGATTATCGAAGCCTGGAACGATATCCTCAAACAATCGATAATTTTTGTTCATGTAGTTGATTGTAGAGCGATAACCACCCATACCATCTGAACTAACCTTGTTGTAGTAAAAGCCACCTTTGTAGTCAAAACCAATAGGTGTAACAAGACTTCCATCGTCCTCATAATCGGGCAGAATCTCCAATGCCCAATTATATCCGTGAAAGCGTTCCATCTCACCGGTGGTTTCGGCGAGATCTCCTTTGTATGGATGCTTCTCAGTGAATGCCATGCGATATTCATGGTGACTAATGGTAAGGTAATTTGATTTATATCGATGTCCCAGCTCAAGTAAGAGTTCGGCCTCACCTGTAAATGTGATCTGCTCAATGGATTGGCCGCTTGCGGCAAGTAAAATGAAAAAATAAATAGTAAGTAAAGTACCTCTCATACGTGATCAAAGTAATGCTTCTATTTTGTCGCCAATCGCCACCAGGTAAATCCAAGGCGATTCTCAACATAGTTTTGAATGGTAGTGACCATGCCTATGTCCCCATCTGAAAGCGGAAGAATTGGAAAGTATTCCCCACCTGTTGCCAGTATTTCATCCTCTGAAAAACGGGAACGCACATCTCTTAGAGTCTGGGATTCCAAGTTCTGTACTAAAATTTCTTCTTCATTCATTCTAATGACAGCTGCGTGATGCTTAATATCGTTTTCAAATCCAGCAATCCATGAGCAGGTAATGAGGCCATGCTTGATCGATAGGTATGGATAATAAACAATGTCTTCCGAAGAGGCCACTACAAACACCTTCCAGTCTTTCCCATCATTTTCCGAAACCCCAAGCTTAAGCATTTTCCCTTCGCTCCAAACATAATAGAGGTTTGATTCCATATCCCATGCCACTGGCTCTACCCATCTCGGCGTGCCTTCCCAGTAATTTGCATTCCAAATTCTTGTTCCCGGTGGTTGAACTTCATCCCAGGTCTGTCCATTGTCTGTACTAATCATCATTAAATCCAAGCCTGCATCAAAGTGTCTTCCTGAGGCTGAATTAGAACTTATCCGTACGGCCAGTTGCCCATTCGGCCCGGCTGCAAAGTGACTGGAACCACCCTTTGGGGAAATATCTTGCTGTTGCTCCCATGAAACTCCTTTATCCCGACTTGTCCTGTAATGAACTCCATTTCCATCATTCCAGATCACATGCGCTGAGCCTTCTGAATCGATAACAATCCAAGGTCGGTCATCAAGCTCATTCTGCGAGAGGTACTGCCAGTCCCAGTTGAGCCCTTCATCCATGCTAATACCAACTGCAATATGCTCCCCCTTCATGTCCCAATCAAAACCGGTGGTGTCCTTTGGTATTCTAGTATACTTCATCGTGAGAAAGTAGATCGTCCCATCTTCATCAATCACAAGATCCACGTCAGAGTTGCCATCCGCTCCGTCCTCCAACGTTCCGACATCGACCCTCTCCCAGGATTTACCCAAATCCTTGCTTCTCCAAAGTTGAGGAATCATCCCCGCATTCCGATACCCCGCAACATACAAATCCCCGTTCGGATGTTCGGCCAGCATGGGTTCTCTGGCCAAGTCATCCAGAACATCTACCTTTTCTTTTACCCGTAGAATAGGTTTCTCCTGGCAAAACCCAAGTTGGCCGAGGATCAAAAAGACGATCAAGCATGACGTTCTCATAGAAAAAGAAGATGGTTTATCTGTCTAAAGGTAATCCCAAATCTTCCTCAGACAGTAGAATTCAAGGGATAGTTTACTCGGCCCTCAATGTCACGGAAGGATTTTTACTTGCATTGATCCAGACCTGAGAAACAATCGTGATCGCCGCAATCGAACAAACGATCACAATCGTTGGGAGGACAATAGTGATATCCAAGGGAGCATGAAAGGCCATTTCATATACCCAGAGTCCATTGACCCAAATTCCAAAGGGAATAGCAATAAGGGAAGTCATGATTATCATGACAATAAATCCCTTGCCCATCGAGAAGGTTAGTGACTGGAAGGTAGCCCCCAGCACTTTTCGAATTCCAATCTCCTTCACTCTTGTTTTCAGCTCAAAGCTGACCATTCCTAAGAAACCTAATGCAGTAATCGAAAGCGCGATACAAGCCACGTAAATCAGGATGTTTCCAATATCGAAAAAGAATTGATAAAACTCATCCAACTGCTCTTTCAGAAAGCCTCCCTTGAAGTCTCTTGCAGGATCAAATTCTGTCCAGGCATCCTCCATTTCATTTCTGATTGAGATGAAATCTGCTTTCCCCACCTTCAAATAAGCATATTCATAGCGATCCGGTCGGATGCGTAACGCAAGTGGTCGAATACTTCTCATCAGTGGCTCCCAATGGTAGTCTTTTACCACTCCCACAACTGAAACCGCCAGGGTATCCACCGACAGAATTTCTCCGATGGATTGGCTTGGGTTCTCAAAACCAAGAATTTCAACAGCTCGCTCGTTAAGGATGATGAATTTTTCATTTGTATCAGATGCATTTGGGGGGAAATCATTCCCTGCTATCAATTCCAATCCCATTACGTCAATATAATTGCGATCAACGTCAAAATTATAGATGGTGATCGCCTCTTGCTCTGGCTGCCAACTAACATTGTCGCCATGTGAACGACCCACTGCTGGGTGGTGAGAGGTAAAGGTGATGTTCTGCACTGAGGAGATTCTACCAAAGTGCTCCCTGATTAGGTCAGGATCATGATCGTGCGTATTTAAATAGAAGGTTTCAGTCTCGTTGAAGCCATAATCTGCATTCACTAGAAAAATTGCTTGCTTATTCAAAATAAGAATTGAAACCAGCATCAAGATGGATAAAGTGAACTGGATGCTAATTAAGGTACGTTTGCCAAACAAATAGCGTCCAATGGACCTTCCTCTCCCTCTTCTTTGGCCAAGTGATCCTCTCAGTGAGTTGACCACCTTCAATCGTGACAAAAATATAGCTGGACCAATGCCTGTCAGGATACCCAATAAGAGGGAAAACACAATAAAATAACCATAGGCACTGAGAGTGTCTTCCAGGCTGATGCCTATGATGTTAAATATCCAAATCTCATTAAACGCACCAATAAGATATTTGTAAATCCAAATAGCAAGTAGTAGCGATAGCAAAGAGGTAAGTACTGATTCAACTAAGAACTGACTGATGATTTGTCTCTTACTAGCCCCATTCACCTTTCTAATACCTATCTCCCTGGTCCGACCCAGCGCTTTTGCAATGGAAAGGTTGGTGTAATTGATAGATGCTGTGACTAAGACGATCAAACCCAGCAAACCAAAAAAAGCCAAGACAAACCAAGGAAGTGAAAAAGCAATTTCGTTCGACATTGTCCGACCGGGCACTATCTCATTCAGTGCCTGCAATCTAAAAGTGTAACCAACCTCATCTTCATCTACTTCAATATTAGCCTCTGCTAACTCATTGATAATTCGTTCTGTTTCTGCTCGGTCTGCCGGAGAGCTAAGAACTAGATAGTTATAGTTGTCCCACAAGTTGGACCATTCCTGATATCGATTGGACAATATCTCCTTTTCTACCAAGATAGGGTAGGTAGCGAAAGAGGCTAGTGCATCGAATTGAATGTGACTGTTATTGACCACCGGAGCTACCACGCCAGTCACTTTGTAGCTCCCGTGGTCCTCGAAATCTACGGTCATTCCCAGAGGAGATTTTTCGGGAAAAAGCTGATCTGCAAGTTCTGAACTTAGCACGATGCTGTAGGGCTCGGTGAGTGCCAAGGTCGGATCCCCTGCTTCAAGACGAAATCCAAAAACATCAAAAAAATGTTTGTCTGCAAAAAGTGAACGTACAGTAAGTTCATTGACGTCCAAAATCTTATGCGGAGATCGTATTTCTCCTCTAAAGTTGTTGTTGAGGCTGACCCCTTTTTCAACAAATGAATAGTTGTCTACTAAATGATCGCGGAAAGGTAATGGGGATGTTGCGTAGGCCTCATCAAAAAGTCCCTCCGAACCCTTATAGTAGGAGGTAATACGATAAGTAGTTTCACCGTGAGGATGAAACCGATCATATTGAAAATGATCGTAGACCAAAAGAATCAGCACCAGACAAATGGACATGCTGAGTGATAGGCCAAAAATATTGAGTCCTGTAAATGTTTTATGTTTCCATAAGTTTCTTACAGAGACAATAAAGTAGTTCTTGAGCATTCCTTTTCAGTTTTGATTAGTATTTAGACAGACCTGTGGGGATAGGATGTTGCATTTCAGCAATAGTTGTATTGAACGTTCGAAAAACTAAGTCTCGATGTACCTAAACAAAACCAGAAATCACCTACTTTACCTTGTCAAATGCTTAGCATTCATCCTCCTCACCGCGCGCTCAATACCGGCCGGAGTGAGCGGAAACATGGGAACCAATTCTTTAAGAACCTGAATTGTGTAGGTACTGGGCCAGTATCTAAGCGGCTCAGGGTTAAGCCAAACTGCTTTTGGAAATTTCTTTGTAATGGACTGAATTGCATGAATGCTACTCTCGCTAAGTTCATAGGGTGCCATTGCAGCGTCGCCTATAAAAAAAACACGGTAGGATTTTGCATGCATCAAGAGCTTATCAACCGAAATGTATGTAGTACGACGTTCATCAATCCAAACACGATCATAAATAGTATTGTGAAAGTAGTACACTTCAAGATCGTGCGCAAAACGGGTCTTCATTTTTCTAAAGAGTCGCTGAACAGTTCGGATGTGAGGCGCCATAGAATAACCTCCATTATCAATTAGCACAATTATTTTAAGTTCCTCATTTTTCTCGTTAACCAACTCAGGTATAAACAATCCACCGCGCTTAAGGCCAGTTTTGATAGTTTTGGGAACATCTAATCGCTCTACCGCGCTTTCTTCGACTACCCCCTTGATAGAAGCCAGCGCCGCATCAATGTTGTTATCACTTAGCAAGGCATCTCGATCGATTGGGAAATAGTGCTTGTCTTCCATCACTTTTCTTGCCATACGACCACCGCCCTGACCGCCAACTCTTATGCCATTTTTGGCAGCTCCACCGTGACCATATGGAGAAATCCCGCCAGTGCCAATCCAGTGGCTACCTCCGCCGTGATTAGCATTTTGTTGCTTACGCACTCGCTCCATTCGATCCAGCAATTCTTCCAGAGAAAGATCAGAATAGTCTGCCATTTTATCCAGATGACGTTCTTGTGGTTCATCACTACTTTTAATCTCTCCATCGTCTTCCAAATCAGGGTCATCCTGATCCCAAATTTCCTTGCCATCAATCACTTCCTTAATGTCATATGTGGTTAGGTGAACCTGATCCAGAAACGTATTTACCAAATCTTCCTCTGTAAGATGAAGATCCTTATCAGCTTCGTCCAGGAAGTTATTTTTCCATTGTTGAAAGGTTTCAGATCTTAAAATAGCATCCTCCAGAGTCTGTCCAGGAGCAATTGGAATATGTAGAAAGTATTCATAGTATGCTTTGGTGAATGGGCCCATGTCCTCGGCACTTTTGATGATCAAGCCTTTGAGGACGTTGTGAAGGTCACCCAGGGTTTTGACAAGGCCTTTTTTCATCGCCTTTCTAAGAATCAATAGTGTTCTTACATCCGCTGAAAGTCCGTGTTTTCGAAAAGCTGAAGGAAGTGAGCCAAGCATAGAATTAATTTAAGTAGGTCCCAAAAGAGCCTCCTGATCCGAGTTTTCGGTTGACTCGCTCCATATCCGACTGCGTCTTGATCAAAGCACCAATCCCTTCGAGTCCCTCGATTTTTTCTATTGCCTGCTTTGGTGCGATATCCTGCATGTATTTCAACCAATTCAAGATCTCTCGTGTCGTTGGAGAACGCTCCAAACCAAGTCTTCGTAAGTTGTAGAACACGTCGAGAGCTGCTCGTACAACTTTTTCATTCACGCCAGGATGGTGCTTTTCGATGATCTTTTCCATCACTTCTTTTTCAGGGAAATGAATGTAGTGATAGATACACCTACCTTTGAATGCTGTTGGAAGCTCCTGTTCTCGATTGGAAGTGATCACAATGGCTGGCATTTGCTGTTCTGAGGCTTCAATCACTTCGCCTGACTCCGGCATAATAAATTTGCGGTGACTCAATGCATATAACAGATCATTTGGAAACTCACGTGGCGCCTTGTCAATTTCATCGATCAATAGCACGGAATTGATTTGGCTATAAGCTTTTGCTGCCGGACCTTTTACCACATAGTCTGCCAAAGATTCGGGGTTTCTTCCTCCAGTAGACAGTTTTGCCTCCAGTCCTTTCTCTTCACGTTGCGCATTGAGTACTTCAATCTGAGAATCTCGCAAATACTTTACATGATCAAAACGAGCCACAAATTGCTCCACATTACTTTTAGAACCAACTGGATAAACCTCCAGCGGCAATCCCCTTTCGGCTGCATAATTGATTGGTAACTCTGTTTTTCCAGTTCCGGGTTCGCCCTCAATCAACAATGGCATTCCTAGGGTTCTTGCCATATGAAAGGCTTGTGCTAACTCAGGGTCACATAAATATTTTTCTGAACCGGTCCAGTACTTCGTTTCTGCCATAAATCGTTAACCAATAAGCTCGAAGATAGTTAGCTCAGACATGTCATAGGTACTATCTTAAGCAAAATCAGGTTCTGGCCTAACCTATATTACACCATCTCATGAATTAACTTACCATATTAGCAAGCTAAACTGCTTTTGAAGACTTAATTAAATCTCATGAAGTACCTGACTCTGACATTACTGTTGCTGTTCGCATCGACCATTCAGGCCCAACGACTTAGAGAATACGGAGTAGAGATTGGCATTTTCAAGCCAGGCCTCAATAACTCTATCACGGATGTCCCTGATGTCAGGGTTGGACACTCAAGCCTGATTGAGGGAAAAAACGTCCGAACTGGTGTAACAGTGATCTTACCACATGGTGGAAACCTTTTTCAGGAGAAATGCCCTGCGGCTATACATCTTGGAAATGGTTTTGGCAAATTAGCTGGCTACAGCCAAGTAGAGGAATTGGGAAACATTGAGACTCCTATCGCACTGACCAACACTTTAAGTGTAGGAACCGGGATCAATGCGTTGTTGACTTACACTTTATCTAATCCCAAAAATGCCGATGTCAGGTCCGTCAATGCAGTAGTTGGGGAAACAAACGATGGCTACCTCAATGATATCCAAGCAAGGCATCTGACTGAAGCTCACTTTTTGGAGGCACTCAAAGAAGCCAAGAGTGGAGAAGTGGCAGAGGGAAATGTAGGGGCTGGTACCGGAACTGTATGCTTTGGTTTCAAAGGTGGTATAGGTACTTCTTCAAGGTTGCTCCCAGAATCGCTTGGAGGGTATACAATTGGCGTCTTGGTACAAAGCAATTTCGGGGGTATTCTTGAGATTGCGGGAGTCCCGATAGCGAAAGAACTTGAGAACTATCCCTATAAGAAGGCAATTGAATCCGTTGACGGTTCTTGCATGATCGTCATCATTACGGATGCACCCGTATCCAGTAGAAACCTTAGAAGAATGGCCAAACGAGCTTTACTTGGCATAGGTAAAACCGGCGGTGTCATGTCTAACGGAAGTGGAGATTATGTCATTGCAGTTTCAAATACAATTGGGAATCGGATTTCATATGATTCAAACGAGATGGTAATTGCTAGAAATGATCTAAGCAATGATGGCATGACTCCCCTCTTTATTGCAACAATTGAGGCGACGGAAGAAGCTATCCTAAATTCGCTTTTCGCCGCTGAAAGCATGACCGGAAAAGACGGGCGAACCATAGAAGCACTACCAAAGAAAGAAGTGATACAACTTCTCAAAAAGTATAAACGCCTCTAAGCATTCTGAAACAAAAAAACCCAGCAAATGGCTGGGTTTGATATTTTTTCAAATGTGGCTGTTAGCCCCCGAAATCATCAAATCGAATGTTTTCATCCGGAATTCCAAAGTCTTCGCCCATTTTCTGAACGGCTTGGTTCATCAATGGAGGACCGCAGAAGTATAATTCGATTTCTTCCGGCTCATCGTGTTTGCTGAGGTAATGATCGATCACTGCCTGGTGAACAAATCCTGTAAATCCGTCTCCCTCATCTTCCATGCTATTCTTAGCCTTCCAGTTGTCTTCTGGAAGAGGCTCAGAAAGGACTATGTGGAACTGGAAGTTCGGGAACTTCTTCTCAAGATCCCAGAAATGATCCAGATAGAAAAGCTCTCGTTTAGATCTTCCACCGTACCAGTAAGTGACCTTCCTTCCCGTTTGTAATGTTTTGAACAAGTGATAAAGATGTGATCTCATTGGTGCCATACCTGCCCCACCACCGACGTAGAGCATTTCTGCCTCTGAAGGATTAATGAAGAATTCACCATATGGACCAGAAATGGTCACCTTGTCACCCTCTTTCAGCCCAAATATGTAAGAAGAAGCAATTCCAGGGTTGACTGTCATCCAACTATTCTTAGCCCTGTCCCACGGCGGAGTAGCAATCCGTACGTTCAACATAATTTCTCTCCCTTCAGCTGGATATGAGGCCATCGAATAAGCCCGCTCGATCGACTCGTCGTTTTTCATTTTTAGGTCCCACAAGCCAAATTTATCCCACTCCATTTGAAATTTCTGAGGCTCCCCAGGGTGCTCATCCGGGTGGGCCGTGATGTCGATGTCCTTAAACTCCACCTCAGTTTTCGGCACTTCAATTTGGATATAACCTCCAGCTTCATAGTCCATTTCCTCTGGAAGCTCTACTACAAATTCTTTGATGAAAGAAGCAACATTATAATTCCTA